>JASHQL010000130.1 GCA_030039155.1 Streptosporangiaceae bacterium
GGGAGGCGTCGGCCACCAGGCCGGTGATGCCGAACATCTCGTCGGCGCCGATCGCGGCCGCCAGCCGGCCAGCCTGGCTGACCGCCCGCTTGTCCAGCCAGATGATCGCGGGCCGCAGCGGCCGCAGCTTGCGGTCGACCGCCACGACGCCGTCCACCTGGCAGGCAAGGCCGAGGTAGCCGACGGCAGCCGGCTCAACCGAAGCCGTCGCGAGCAAGGAGCGGACCACCGCGGAGATCCCGGCGCGCCACTGCGCCGGGTCCTGCTCGGCCCAGCCGCTGGCCGGGTGCGTCATGCTGCACGGGTGCCCGGCGGTCGCGCACGGCACGCCGTCAGGATCGCACAGCACGCCCTTGACGCTCTGCGACCCCACGTCGATGCCGATGAGGTGCGCGCCGGTCACTGCGCTCAGCCCTGCCGCATGAAGGCCATATCGCGGTCATACATGACAAAGCAGCCCGCCGTCGACCACCAGGATCTGCCCGGTGATGTAGGACGCGTCGGCGGAGGCGAGGAACGCCACCGCGGCGGCCATCTCCTCTGGCTCACCCTGGCGGCGCATCGGCACCGTGCGGTCGATCAGCGCGGTGATGTCGCCCGCGGTCATCTGGTCATGCTCGAACTGCGGGTCGTTGAAGCCGGTGTCCACCCAGCCAGGGCAGACGCAGTTCACCCTGATGCCGATGACGGCCAGGTCGATCGCCAGCGACCTGGTCATGTTCACCACCGCGGCCTTGGACGCGGTGTAGGCGGTCAGCGCAGGCTCGCCGAACAGGCCGCTGATCGAGCCGGTGGTCACGATGGCCCCGCCGTCGTGCCGCATGACCGGCACCGCTGCCTTGATGACCAGGTACATCCCGGTGACGTTGACGGTGAGGATGCGCGACCATTCGTCGAGGTCGGTTTCCAGCACGGTCCCGGCACGCAGCCGGCCGGCGTTGGCGTGCAGCACGTCGATCGTGCCCAGGTCAGCGGCGACCCGGTTGACCACGCCGGTCACCTCGGCCTGGTCGGTCACATCGCACCGGTAATACCGGCCCTGCCCGCCGGCGCTGACGCACTCCAGTGCGACCCGTTCGCCATCCGCCTGCCGGACGTCGAGCACGGCAACGTGCGCGCCCTCCGAGGCGAGCCGCAGCGCGGTTGCCCGGCCGATGCCGTGCGCGCTGCCGGTGACCACCGCCACCTTGTCCTGGAACCTGTTCACTGTCCTCCTCGGGGCGAGCGGCGTGGGCATAAGGGGGCGAGCCCTATGCCCACCCGCCTGCGTCGCAAAACCTGACAGTGCAATATCTCATTACAATATTGTTTGACTTCCAGTCGTCTGACCACCATACTCTGAAATGCCGTAAGACGCACCGGAAGGCGCCGTCACGTGAGCAGCTCCCATTTCCTGGATTCGCTGTCCGACGTGAAAAGCGGCCGTGTCTCACTCCCCCAGTCCTGCGCGGACGCGATCGCCGCCGCGATCACCGCTGGCGACTACGCGCCAGGCGCGCAGCTGCCGGCCGAGGAGCAGATGGCCAGCAACCTCCGGGTCTCCCGTGCCACGCTGCGGGACGCACTGCGCCAGCTGCAGGACCGCGGGCTGATCATCAGGCGGCACGGCCGCGGCACGTTCGTCGCCAAGCGCCCGATCCGCAAGGACCTGAACCGCAACTTCGGCATCACCGCCATGATCAGGTCGGGCGGATACCAGCCAGGCACCCGCGGGCTGGAGATTCGCAACGAGACGGCCGATCGCGAGCTCGCGCAGAGCCTCGGGCTGGCAGCAGGCGACCCGGTGACCATCCTGGAGCGAGTCAGGCTGGCCGACGACAGGCCGGTGGTGTGGTCGAGCGACGCCATGCCCCGTCGTTTCCTCGATGTTGCTCGCGCGATGTCCGCAGCCGATGCGTCGCTCTACGGCCTGCTGTTCAAACTGCACCAGATAACGGTCTATCGCGGCGTCGCGGAGCTCAGCCCGAAGTCCGCCAGCGCTTCCCTGGCAGCGCGCCTGCAGGTCAAGCGCGGCGCGCCGATCTTGTACATGAAGCAGGTGGACTACGACGGCAGCGGGACACCGGTCCTCTGCTCGGTCGAGTACCACGTCTCCGACTGGATCTCATTCACGCTCGAACGGGTCGGGCCAGGTACGGCGGTCGAGCCGTGACCCACGGCCGGCGCATCGGATAGAGAGGAAGTGGTTCCGTGGCCACAACCGCCGAGACCACGCATCACGTTGGCCTGCGGGCGAACGCGGTCAGCCTGTGGGGCGACTTCGTCGTCTCGATCGCGAACGTCGCGCCGTCAAGCAGCGTGGCGTACACATTAGCGATCCTGGTCGCGTTCGCCGGGCACATCGCGCCGCTCGCGGTGCTGATCACCGGCGTCGGCATGTTCCTGTGCGCGATGGGGTACTCGAGCCTGAACCGGTGGAAGGCGCACGCGGGCGCGCCGTATGTCTGGGTCAGCGAGGCGGTCTCGCCGAAGGTCGGGGCCGGCGCCGGCTTCCTCAACATCTTCGTCTCGACCTTCGCCAACGTCGGCAACATCACGCTGGCGGGCGCGTACCTGCTGGTCGTGCTGTTCCCGAATGACACGTTCTCCAAGCCGGTCACCTGGCTGGTCGCCGCGGCGATCATGGGCGTCCTTGTCTACATCTCGATCCGCGGGATCAGGCCCTCGGTATGGCTGCAGACCGCCTTCATCGTCATCGAGTACTCGGCGATCACCTCGTTCGTCGTGCTGGCGCTCATCCACGAGGCGTCCCATGCCGGCGGCGCCACCCTCCCGTCGCTGTCCGACTTCGCCTTCTCCAAGGCGGTGGCCGGGGTCGGCGGCTTCAAGGGCCTGGCCGAGGCGGCCGTGCCGTGCGGCCTCCTGTACCTGGGCTGGGAAGCGACGGCGGTGCTCGGCGAGGAGTCCACGAACAGGAACATCAACCCAGGCCGGGCCATGCTGCTGGGCACCGGCTTCCTGACGATCTGGTACACCTTCCTGATCGTGGTCTTCGAAGGCGTGTCAAGCACGCATAATGTGCTCGCGAACGGGACCAACGTGCTCGCCTACGCTGGCACTCTGCTGGTGCCAGGATTCCTCGGCCGGGCGCTGCCGCTCGCCGTGCTCATCGCGGTGATCGGCACCTGCCAGATCCAGATGGTCGAGCCGAGCCGGATCCTGTACGCGCTGGCCAGGGACAAGGTGATCCCGCGGATATTCGGCTTCATCAACAAGGTGCACCAGACTCCGTGGGCCGCGCTGCTGATCCTCGCGGCGATCCCGCCGATCCTGCTGATCCCGTACCTGGCGAACTCGAGCGCGAACACGGCAATCGGCTACATCATCAGCGCTGACGGCATGTTCGGGCTGTTCCTGTACTTCGTCATCGCGCTGAGCAGCGTCTGGTTCTACCGCGCGTACCTGCGCAGGAGCGCGGTCACGTTCCTGGTCCGCGGCGTGCTGCCGCTGCTTGGCGGCCTGTTCATGGGCGCGATCTTCTTCTACGGGCTGACCACGCAGACCGCCGTGGTTGCCTGGGTGTCGGTCGCCGGGGTGGCGCTCGCGTTCATCCTCGGCGTGCTCGTGGTGTGGCGCGCGCCGGCGGACTCGCCGTTCTTTGCCGACATCGAGGAGCGGCGCAAGGCCGACCGGATGGGCAGCGCCGACGCCGAGACCGAGTCCGACCTCGCGCAGGAGAATGCCTAGGCCAGCCGGGAGTAACCACAGCGGCCGAGGCGAGCCGGTCATCCCGACCACTCGCCTCGGCCCGGCCGAGCGTGCCGCCGCGCTGGCCGCGCTCGCCGCGGCGGAGCATCAGGTGCTGGTGATCGGCGGCGGCGTGGTCGGCGCCGGGGTGGCGCTCGACGCCGTGAGCCGCGGGCTGACCGTCGGCCTGGTCGAGGCCAGGGACTTCGGCTCTGGTACCTCGTCGCGGTCGAGCAAGCTGATCCACGGCGGGCTGCGCTACCTGGAGCAGCGGAACTTCGCGCTGGTGCGGGAGGCGCTCGCCGAGCGGTCCCTGCTGTTGCGGCGGCTTGCTCCGCATCTGGTCAGGCCGGTGTCGTTCCTGCTGCCGTTGACCCATTACGGATGGGAACGTGCCTATCTCGGCGCTGGCGTCGGCATCTACGACGTGCTCGGGTTCTCGCTTGGCCAGACCCGTGGCCTGCCTGGGCACCGCCAGCTGACCAGGAGGGGGGCGCTGAAGCTGGCGCCGGCGCTGGACCGGTCGGCGTTCACCGGGGCGCTGCTGTACTGGGACGCCCAGGTCGACGACGCCAGGTATGTGCTGACGCTGGTCAGGACCGCCGCCGGGTACGGCGCGCAGGTCGCCTCACGCACCCAGGTGACCGGCCTGCTCAGGGAGGGCGCCAGGGTGACCGGGGTGCGGGCGGTGGATCTGGAGACCGGCGCCGAGCTGGAGATCCGGGCGCAGCAGGTGGTGAACGCGACCGGCGTGTGGACCGACGAGATCCAGGAGATGGTCGGCGGCCGCGGCAGCATCAACGTGCGCGCATCCAAGGGCGTGCACCTGGTGGTGCCGCGCGACCGGATCCAGTCCAGCACGGGGATCATCTTGCGCACCCCGGTGAGCGTGCTGTTCGTGATCCCGTGGGGACGGCACTGGATCATCGGCACCACCGACACCGACTGGGCGCTGGACAAGGCCCACCCAGCTGCCAGCCGCACGGATATCGAGTACCTGCTCGGCCAGGTCAACCGGATCCTGGCGGTGCCGCTGACCGCCGACGACGTGCAGGGCGTCTACGCGGGGCTGCGGCCACTGCTGGCCGGGGAGTCGGAGTCGACCTCCAGGCTGTCGCGCGAGCACACGGTCGCGCACCCGGTGCCAGGGCTTGTCATGATCGCCGGCGGCAAGTACACCACCTACCGGGTGATGGCCAAGGACGCGGTTGACGCGGTCGCGCACGGCCTGGACGGCAAGGTCGCGCCGTCGTGCACCGACGTGCTGCCGCTGGCCGGCGCCGACGGGTACGCCGCGCTGTGGAACAACCGGCATGCGCTCTCGCGGGCATCGGGCCTGCACGTGGCCAGGATCGAGCACCTGCTCGGCCGGTACGGGTCGATGATCAGCGAGCTGCTGGCGATGATCGCCGCTGAACCCGGGCTGGGGCGGCCGCTGGCCGGCGCCGACGATTACCTGCGCGCCGAGGTGGTGTACGCCGCGTCGCACGAGGGCGCCAGGCACCTGGACGACGTGCTGGCCAGGCGAACCCGCGCCTCGGTCGAGACCTGGGACCGCGGCGTGCTCGCGGCCGAGGAGGCAGCGACGCTGCTGGCCGGGCCGCTCAGGTGGCGGCCACGGCAGGCGGCCAGGGAAGTGGAGCACTACCGGGCCAGGGTGGCTGCCGAGCGCGCCTCGCAGGAGGCCGGCACCGATCAGGCCGCCGACGCGATCAGGCTCGGCGCCCCCGACATCGTCCCGGTGCTGCACGGCGACGGCGTCACCGCCTGAGCCGTCCGGCGCGCTCGTGCCGTCCTGGATACTTGGCCGGTGGCCATCATCCTGCAGACGCCACGGCTGACCGTGCGCGAGTTCACCTACGGCGACGTCGGCAACCTGGTCGAGCTGAACAGCGACCCCGAGGTGATGCGCTACCTCACTGGCGGGAAGGGCTACGCGACCGAGGGCTCGCTCGCCTCATCGACCTGGGCTTCACCGACCTTGGCGTGCAGCGGGTGTACGGGCACACGATGGCGGTCAACGCCGCGTCCAGGCGGGTGCTGGAGAAGTGCGGCCTGACGCTGGTGGCGACCAGGCCGTGGCACGGGCCCGACCCGATCGAAGGCGCCGAGCACGGCGAGGTCGAGTACGCGCTGACCAGGCCGCAGTGGCAGGCCGCCAAGGCGGCCGGCGCCAGCTAACTGACGTCCGCCTTGATCGTCACGGCGCGTCGTACTCGTCGTGGCGGCGCCACCACATGCCGTTCTCGTTGCGGCCGAGCGGTGCCCGGTCGAGCCACTGGTACATGCCCCAGATCCCGTCAAGCCCGCGCTCGTACGCCGAGTACGTGTGGTAGACGACACCGTCCTCGAGCGCGAACGCGCTGAGCCCTGGCGCCTCGCGGCGGTAGGTGCCCCAGTCCGTGTGCACGGTCGCTTCCGCCCAGTCGTCCAGGGAGCCTTCCTGGCCGGCCTGCGGCCGCGGGTCGATCACCCGGAAGTTGTACTCGACGGCTCCGGCGTCCCAGTCCTGCTTGCTGTGCCCGGCCTGGAAGTCGTAGTTGAAGTCGCTGCGATGCGATGACGCGAACGGGAAGGTCCAGCCAAGCCGCTTCTTGTACGCCTGGATCTTGTCCAGCGGGGCGCGTGACATGGCGGTCAGCGTGACATCGTGGTTGGCCAGGTGCACGACCGAGCCGCTGAAACCGTCGGCGATCGCCGAGCAGGACGGGCAGCCGGCCGAGTAGTCGGGCCCGAACATGAAGTGGTAGATCATCAGCTGCGAGCGCCCCTGGAACAGGTCAGCAAGCGACGCGGGCCCGTCGTCGGTGTCGAACTGGTACTGCTTGTCGATGCGGACCCAGGGCAGATCCTGCCGCTGCCTGACCAGCTCGTCGGAGCGCCGGGTCAGCGCCTTCTCGGCCTGCAGCAGCTCCTGCCTGGCGGCAAGCCACTCCTCGCGGGTCCCTGTCTTGTGACTGGTCATTGCCGGTGTTCCTCTCCTGATGGGGTCATTGCCGGTGTCACGCGCCTCGGTTCAGGTGGTCGGCAAGCGCGCCGAGCGCGGAGTCCCAGTCGCGCGCCAGCGCGGCAAGGAACTGCTGCGCGACCCGCATCGGCGCGGACCGCAGCCGGTACCTGACCCGGCGCCGCTCCCCAGGCTCTGCGGTCACCAGGCCGGCCTCGGCCAGCAGCGCTAGGTGCTTGGCGATCGCCTGCCTGCTGATCGGCAGCCGGACCGCCAGGTCGGTGGCCGTAGCAGGACCGGCGGCGGCCAGCTCGGCCAGGATGGCCCGCCGGGTCGGATCCGCGAGCGCACCAAAGACCTGCTCGGCGATCGCCTCGGCATCACGCGGCATCGAGATAGTCGACCAGCTCGCCGAGTTCCTTCGCCCAGCCGTCGGCGTTGCCGTCGTATGCCTTGCGGTAGTCGTCGTCTGGCAGCTGCGCGAAGCCGCTCTCGACGACCGTCAGCCTGGTGCCGGTGCTGGTCGGCTCGAGCGTGAACTCCACATAGGTACGCCGCGGGTCGCCCTCTGGCAGGCCGAAGATGTGCCAGGTGAACCCGAAGACCTTCGGCTCCTCCACCCGTTCCACCCGCATGTCGGCGGTGGCGTCGCCGCCGAATCGCAGCCAGGCCGCGCCGCCCGGACGCAGGTCGATGGTCGCCTCGTCGCCGAACCAGGCGGCCAGCCCCTCGGCCGTGGTGAGCGCCGCCCACACCCTGGCCGGCGGGTGCGCGATCTCCACGGTCCGCTCGATGCGATCAGGAAACGCCACGACATCCTCCAGCCATATAGCAACCGATTGATTGCTACACTATGGCAACCAGTCGGTTGCGTCAAGTCGCGCGCTCGCAGCGCCAGGATGCTTGGCCGCCCGGGCGCGGCAGGCTCAGAACTTGGCCTTGAGGTCCTCGATCTGCTGGATCCGCTCGTGCAGCTGGTCGTAGGCCGGGTTCTCCCTGATCCGGCCGACCGCCCAGCGCAGCACCTCGGCGCGGCTGGTCCCGATGCCCGCGGCGATGAGGGTGTCGACCGTCGCCAGGTCCGCGGCGCCGAGCCTGGTCATCACCGGAGTGAGGTCGGCCGACGCGTCAGGTTCGTCCCTGAAGTTGCTGCGGAACTTCCCGCCGCCCCGGCCGGGCTGGTCGGCAGACCGGTACTCGATCCACCAGACCTGCGACCTGAGCTCGTCGTGCAGCTTGCGCAGCGCGTCACGGTGCGAGTCCCGGAACGCGGGCAAGCGCTCGCGGGCCGGCCGGCCTGGACCCGCGTCGGGCAGGTTGAGGAACACCCGGACGCCGGACTCTCCTGGCCCGACCTCGGGATCGTCGCCGTACCTGAGCACCTCGACGCGCTCCACCTCACCGCCGGGGAACGCGTCCTGTACCTCCCGCTCGATGCTGGGGGCATCGGCCTGTTTTTTCTCCGTCATGCGAGTATCTTAGCACTGACACGTTACAGACGTAAGAGACGTAACAACTGTAGCAGGCGCGATCAGCTCAGCCAGGCTCCGGCCGGCCTTCGCGGCGGGCCCGGCGGCGCACCTGATGCGCGATCAGGCCGACGCTGAGCCAGCCCACGGCGATCGCCAGCCAGAAGTTGACCATCCGGAAGGCCAGCGCCGCCGACAGTGCCGGCACCCGGTCGGCGCCGTAGGCGACCAGGATGACCGCGAGGCTTCCCTCGACCACCCCGATCCCGCCGGGAATGATCGGGAACGAGCCGACCACCTGGGCGACGCCGTACGCCAGCAGCACCCCGTACCAAGGGATCGGCGCGTGCACGGCATTGAAACTGCAGATCAGGCAGAGGAAGTCGCAGCACCAGACGGCAACCGCGATGGCCACCACCAGCACGGTCGACCTGGCGCTCAGCGGGATCTCCCGCATCCTGGCGAGCGTGGCCTCGATCCTGGCGCCGACCCGGCCGCGCGGATACCCGGTCACCCGCTGCACCAGCCTGACCAGCTTGGTGACCAGCCGGATCACCAGGTCGCGCCTGGCCAGCACCGCCACCGCGCAGGACACGATCACCAGGCCGATCAGCGCGGCGGTCGCGTTCCTGCCGCTTGCGCTTCCGGTCAGGGCCACCACGACGCCGAGCAGCAGCAGCAGCGACATGCCGATGGCCTGGGCGATGATGATCGTGAAGATCGTCCAGCCGGCGCTGGCGCCGCTCGCGCCGCGCCTGCGGTAATGCCGGTACCGGTACGCGCTGGAGACAGCGGGCTCGCCCGGCACGGTGTTGGCGATGGCGTCATTGGCCAGCGCGAGCATGAACAGCGGCCCGAGCGGGATCCTTGCCCCGCTCAGCCGCAGCACGTACCGCTGCAGCAGGGCGTAGGTCAGCAGCGACATGCCCTCGGCCGCGATTGCCGCGAGCACCCAGCCGGGGTTGGCGTTGACCAGCTGACGCCAGGCAGCCAGCAGGTCCCCGCGCTTGCCGAACAGCAGCAGCAGCACGAGCACGCCGAGCGCGATCCCGATGAGGTAGCGGGCAGCCTCCTTCAGGCCATGGCCAGGCCGGGCGACCGCCATCTCCTCGGACACGAACCCACCGTACCGAGTAGCCAGGACAACGATCAGGTACGCAGCCGCCGGCCGCCTCAACCGGCCTGTTCTGTCACTATGAGTCCGGGCTGGCGCAGGCGAGGGGACGGCAGATGGCACAGGCATTCGGCGGCCGGATCGGCAGGGACTGGCGCGACTCCGAGCCGTGGTGGCCGCCTGAGCCGGCCGCGCCGGACGGCGCGCCGAATGTGCTGCTTGTCGTGCTCGACGACGTGGGCTACGCACAGCTTGGCTGCTACGGCTCCGACATCGAGACGCCGGTGTTCGACGGCCTGGCCGCCAGCGGCGTCCGGCTGGCGAACTTCCACACCACCGCGCTCTGCTCGCCGACTCGCGCCTGCCTGCTCACCGGGCGCAATCACCACAGGAGCGGCATGGGCCGGATCGCCGAACTCGCGGTCGGCTATCCCGGCTACTGGGGCAAGCCGCCGCGGCAGAACGGCTACCTGCCGGAGATCCTGCGCGCCGCGGGGTACGCCAGCTATGCGGTCGGCAAGTGGCACCTGTCGCCGGAGGACGAGACCAACATGGCGGCGTCACGCGCGACCTGGCCGCTGGCAAGGGGGTTCGACCGCTGGTACGGGTTCCACGGCGGCGAGACGAACCAGTTCGTTCCCGCCCTGTACGCCGACAACCACTCGGTCAGGCCGGCAAGGTCGGTGCAGGACGGCTACCACCTCACCGAGGACCTGGCCGACCGGGCAATCGAGTTCGTCGGCGACCTGCGCGCGGTCGACGCGGACAAGCCGTTCCTGCTGTACTTCGCCACCGGCGCATGTCACGCGCCGCACCAGCCCCCGGCCCGCTGGCTTGACCGCTACCGCGGTCACTTCGACCTGGGCTGGGACGCCTGGCGTGCGCAGACCTTCGGCAGGCAGCTGGCCGCCGGGCTGGTGCCGGAGTCGACCGTGCTGTCGAAGCGGCCGCCCTGGGTGCCGCCGTGGGACTCGCTCACCGCCACGGACCAGGCGGTCGCGGCGCGGTTCATGGAGTGCTTCGCCGGATTCCTGTCGCACGCCGACGAGCAGGTCGGCAGGGTGCTTGGCTTCCTTGCCGACACCGGCGACCTGGACAACACCATCGTGGTCGTGGTCTCCGACAACGGGGCCAGCTCCGAGGGCGGCCCGGCCGGCACCATCAACGACGTCCGCATGATCAACCTGGACCCGCCCTCGGCCGCCGAGATGCACAGCAGGCTGGGCGAGATCGGCGGGCCGCTCAGCCACAACAACTATCCATGGGGCTGGACGATGGCCGGGAACGCCCCGTTTCGCCGGTGGAAGCGCGAGGTGCACGAGGGCGGGGTCGCCGATCCGTGCATCGTGGCGTGGCCGCGCGGCGGCTTCGACAGCGGCGCGATCCGCGGCCAGTTCGCGCACGCCATCGACGTGCTGCCGACGGTGCTCGAGCTGGCCGGCGTGCGCCCGCCCGCCGAGCTGGACGGGATCGCGCAGAGCCCGCTGGACGGGGTCAGCTTCGGCTATTTGCTCGCGCCAGGCACGGCGGCGGCGGCGGAGCGGCACCAGACGCAGTACTTCGAGATGTTCGGCTCGCGGGCGATCTATCACAAGGGCTGGAAGGCGGTGACGTTCCACCCGGTCGGCCCGCTGTATGACGAGCAGAACCCGAACGACCCGTTCGACGACGACGTCTGGGAGCTGTACCACGTGGCCAGCGATCTGTCCGAGTCGCGCGACCTGGCCAGCGAGCATCCCGACCGGCTGCGGCAGCTCGTCGACCTGTGGTGGGCCGAGGCCGGGCGGAACCAGGTGCTGCCGCTGGACAACCGGGTGCTGTGGGCGCTGCTCAACCCAAGGCCAGACCACCGGCGGCCGCGGGCGGAGTACCGGTACTTTCCCGGCGGCGCGCCGGTGCCAGAGTCGGTGGCGGTGAACGTGCGGAACCGCTCGCACCTGATCGCGGTGGAGTTCGTGCTGCCCGGCGACGGCGGCACCGACGGCGTGCTGCTCGCGCTCGGGTCCGCGCTCGGCGGCTGGTCGCTGCACATCCTGGGCGGGAACCTCCGCTACGTGCACAACCTGTACGGGAAGGAACGTCACACCGTCAGCGGCGCCCAGCCCGTCACCCCTGGCCGGCATCTGGCGGAGTACTCGTTCACCAAGGACTCGGGTCCCGGCGGCACCGGCGTGCTCCGCCTGGACGGCCGCGAGCTGGCAAGCCAGCCGATCCCGCAGTTCACGCCGTCCGGTTTCAACGGCGTGGGCGCGGGGCTGACCTGCGGGTACGAGCTTGGTCCTGCGATCGGCACCGGGTACGCGGCGCCGTTCCCTTTCGCCGGGACGATCCTGCGCGCGACGGTCAGGCCGACCGGTCCTGTGGTCCGCAATCCGCTCGCCGAGATCGAGGCCATCCTGGCCGAGCAGTGACGCGGTTTGACCCGGATGCCGCTGTTCGGCTGTTCGGCGGCTCAGCGCTGGGTTAGCGTGACCGGCAGGAGGGGTTTCGATGCCCGGTGACACTGACCGCTCCGGCGGCGGCCGGCACGCGCAGCCTGCCTCGGTCGACAGGCGGCGGGTGCTGCAGGCATCGCTCATCACCGGCGCCGCGGTGGCCGGCGCTGGCGTGCTCGCCGACAAGCTGCTGACCGGCCCCGAAGCGGCGCCGCCGGTATCCGCGCCCAAGCCGCACCCGCATCCGGCCCCGACCACGCCGTCGGTGACCAGGCCGGCCCGGCCGCCGCTTGCGCTGTCCGGCAAGGTCGTGGTGCTCGACCCCGGCCACAACCCCAACAACATTTACCACCTGGCGCAGATCGACCGGCTGACCCCGGCCGGCGGGTTCCTCAAGGCCTGCAACACGGTCGGCACCGAGACCGACGGCGGGTACCCGGAGTACGACTTCACCCTGGACGTCGCGCGCCGGGCCAAGAAGATCCTGCTGGCCGCGGGCGCCAAGGTGATCATGACCCAGAACGGGCACACCGCCTACGGCCCGTGCAACGACGTGCGGGCGCGGATCGGCAACCGGGCACACGCCGACGCGGTGATCGCCATCCACGCCGACGGCGGGCCGCCCGATGGCTACGGCTTTGCCGCGCTCACCCCGCTGCTCGTGGACAACGCAGACGCGGACAACAGGATCATCATCAGGCCGTCCGCGCATCTCGGCGAGGCCGTGGTCAGGCACTACGCAGCGGCGACCGGCGAGCCGATCTCCACCTACCTGGGCGCGCACGGCATCCAGCCGCGCGACGACCTGGCCGGGCTCAACCTGTCGCTGGTGCCCAAGGTGTTCATCGAGTGCGCCAACATGCGCAACGCGCAGGACGCGCTGAAGTGCACCGACCCGCACTTCCGCGAGGCTGCCGCGCACGGCATCGCGAACTCGATCATCGCGTTCGTCCGGCAGTAACTCCCGGCCGCGCTGTCCGTGCTGGCGCTCGCCCGCCGGTCCATTCTCTGACTAAAGTCAGAGAATGGACCCTGAGGCCGGCGGTACTCGCCCGCGGGCGGACGACCCCGCCGGACCCTCCCGCGAGGTAGTGGACCAGGTACGCCGCTTCAACCGGGCGGTGACCCAGCGGGCCGGCGCGCTGCAGGACGCGTTCCTGGCCCGCGGCCGGCCGCTCGGCGAGGCCAGGCTGCTCTGGGAGATCGGGCCTGACGGCGCGGATGTCCGGGCGCTGCGGTCCAGGCTCGAGCTGGACTCCGGCTACCTGAGCCGGCTGCTCCGGTCGCTACAGCACGACGGCCTGGTGCGGGTCGAGCCGAGCGCGGCGGACCGCCGGGTGCGGACCGCCAGGCTGACCAAGGCCGGGCTGGCCGAGCGCGCGATCCTGGACCGGCGGGCTGACGAGCTGGCCGGCACGATCCTGCGGCCGCTGACCGGCGGCCAGCGGGCCAGGCTCGCCAGCGCCATGTCCGAGGTGCAGCGGCTGCTCGACGCGTCTGCCATCAGGCTCAGGCCGGCTGACCCGCGGCAGCCGGACGCCCGCGCCTGCATCGGCGCCTACTTCAGCGAGCTGGCTCAGCGCTTCCCCGGCGGGTTCGAGCCGGCCAGGAGCACCCAGGTCGGCGACGACGAGCTGACGCCGCCCGCCGGGCTGCTGCTGCTGGCCACGCTGCACGGCAGGCCGGTCGGCTGCGGCGCGCTGAAGCTGCACCAGGACGCGCCGGCCGAGGTGAAGCGGATGTGGATCTCACCGGCGGTCCGCGGCCTCGGCGTCGGCCGCCGGCTGCTTGCCGAACTCGAGCGCCGGGCCGCGGCCAGCGGCGCCACAACGGCGCGGCTGGAGACCAACGGCACGCTCACCGAGGCGATCGCCCTGTACCGGTCCGCCGGCTACCGCGAGGTGCCGGCCTTCAACGACGAGCCGTACGCACAGCACTGGTTTGAAAAGGGACTGAGCTAGCCGGGCGGCTGCGCGTCAGGATCGGCAGCGACCGCGGCCACGCTTTCCTCGGTCCAGGTCAGCTCGCCGGTCTTCAGGTCGTCGAGCAGGCCGTCGAGCCAGCCAAGCTCCGCGCTGGCCACCGCGAGCTTGTACTCGTCCTCGAGCAGCGTCACCCGCGGCAGCGTTGCCCCGTACTCCGCCAGGCCCGCGGCCAGCCTCGCCACCTGCTCGCGGACCAGCCCGGCCCTGCGGTCAAGCATGGCGCGCACGCCGGGCGGACCGAGCAGCATCGCGAACGACAACGCGGCGGGGAACTCCGGGTACTCGTTGCGCGGGATCGCGAGCATGTCCTCCAGCCAGCGCACCGCCTGCCGCCGCCCGGCGTCGGTCAGCTGATACACGGTGCGCTCCGGGTACAGCTGATCCCGCTCGGTCTGCAGCACCGCGATCAGCCCGGCGTCCAGCAGCCGCCTGATCGTCTTGTAGAGGTTGGCCCGGTTGCCGACGTTCACGACCTGGTCCTTGCCCCAGGCCTTGATCAGCTGCTGCAGCCGGTACGGGTGCATCGGCTCCGCGTGCAGCATGCAGAGCACCGACACCGCGAGCGGTGACGGCCTGATCACGCTGCCCGCCATGTCGCTCAGGTTACTAGTTGCCGGCGCGCTAGTGCAGGGCGCGGTTTCCGGCTTGCGGGTTGACAACGCGTCATATCTCGATGATAAGTTGCTTGGAGACTAGTTTCCTAACGACTAGCTTACCAGCGACTAGGTCGGCACCGGAAGGAGCCAGCGATATGTCTGACCAAGTCCCGCTGCTTGAGGCGAGCGGGCTGACCGTGCGATTCGGCAAGGTGACCGCGCTCGATGGCTTCGACCTGGTGGCCGGAACTGGCCAGTTGCTCGCGATTCTCGGCCCGAACGGCGCGGGGAAGACGACCTTCGTCCGCGCCGTGGCCACGCTGGTCCGGCCGGCGGGCGGCACGCTGCGCGTGCTCGGCCACGACGTTGCCGGTGACCCGATCGCGGTCCGCCGGGAGATCGGGCTGGCCGGGCAGTTCGCGGCGGTCGAGCCCACGATGACCGGACTGGAGAACCTGCAGATGACGGCCAGGCTGTTCGGGCACCGGCGCCGGGCCGCGGCGCGCGCGGCGGCCACCGTGATCGACCTGCTTGACCTCGGCGCGGTAGCCGGCCGGCGCTGCGCCACCTACTCGGGCGGCCAGCGACGCCGGCTCGACCTTGGCGCGAGCCTGGTCGGCGCGCCCAGGCTGCTGCTGCTCGACGAGCCGACCACCGGGCTCGACCCGGTGTCCAGGCGTGAGGTCTGGGCGGCGGTACGCGGCCTGGCCCAAGCCGGCACCAACGTGCTGCTCACCACCCATTACCTGGAAGAGGCCGACGAACTGGCCGACCACGTGGTGATCATCGATCACGGCCGCGCGGTGGCAGCAGGCCCGCTCGCCGAGCTCAAGGCGAACATCGGCCGCGACGTCATCGAGGTCGAGGTCAGCCAGCCCGGCCAGCTCCCCGCGGCGGCGCAGGTGCTGTCCGCGGTCACCGGCAGCGAGCCGCGGGTCGACCCGCTGGTCCACCGGGCCAGCGTCACGGTCGGCTCCGCCAGCCAGCCGGGCGCGGCTGCGCTCGCGGCAGTGCTCACCGGGCTGGCCGGCCAGCACGTCAGCGTCGGGGAGATCGGCGTCCGCCGCCCGACCTTGGACGAGGTTTTCCTGACCCTGACCGGCCACCGGGCCGGCCGCCAAGGCCAGCCGGAATCAGCCGGCCGCAGGCTGCAAGGGAGCGCGCGATGACCCAGCCGACCATGACACTGCCGCCCGCCGTGATCGGCAGGCCGGCCGCACCGCCAGCCGCGCTGACCGCCGCCGCCCAGGTGGCGATCCGGGTGCTGCGCAAGTTCGTCCGCACGCCGGGCCTGTGGGCGATGGGCATCGTGCAGTCTGCGCTGTTCCTGTTCGCGTTCCGGTACGTCTTCGGCGGCGCGGCGCACGTACCAGGCAGCAGCTATGTCGACTACCTGGTGCCCGGTTATGTCGCCACGATCGTGCTGTTCACCGGCGGCGGCATCGCGGTCGCGGTTGCCGACGATCGCGCGCAGGGCCTGACCGACCGGCTGCTGTCGCTGCCGATCCCGCGGCTTGCGCTGGTGCTCGGGCGCGCGAGCGCCGACTTCGCGACGAACGTCTGGTCGATCCTGTTCACCGCGGCCGCCGGGTTCCTGTTCGGCTTCCGGCTGGTTGACGGCGCCGCGCACGCGCTCGGCGCGCTCGGCCTCTGCCTGGTGTACGGGGTCGTGTTCACCGTGGTGTTCATGGTCATCGGGCTGTTCGCGCCGAACGCGCAGGCAGCCCAGGGCATGTCCATGATCGCGTTCGTGCTCGCGTTCATCTCGAGCACCTACGTCCCGGTCGCGACGATGCCCGGCTGGCTGCAGGCGTTCGCCAGGTACCAGCCGATCACCCCGATGGTGGATGCGGTGCACGCCCAGCTAGCCGGATCGACCAGCGATGTGGCGCTCGCGCTGGCCTGGTCGGCCGCGCTGCTGCTGGTGTTCACCCCGATCGCCGTGCTCAGGTACCGCAGAGCCTGACCCGCCGCCTGGCACGCACTGCCCTGGGAACTCCCCCGAGAGCAAGCGGCCCGGATGTCGTCCCCCGTGGGGACGTCCGGGCCGCTGTGGTCTGGGTGACCGCGAAGGTCTGGGGTTCAGCGAACGGCCAGGCTGTCCTGGCCGACCTTGGTCTCGGTCGGCTGGCCGGCGGCAATGGTCCTGTGGGCCTTGCGGGCCTTGGCCTCGCGCTCGAACAACACGCCAGCTCCGGCGATTGCCGCCACGATGACGACGCACAGGCCGACGATCACGGCAATGGCTTCGGCTGCTCCGCTGAGAATCTGAACGCTGATCATCGGGAGCTCCTCTCAAGCTCTGCTAACACCGTTAACTAAAGACAGTATTGCAGACGACGATAAACGGTGTCAACTCAAATGACTGTCGTTTGCTCAGCCGTTGCCGGCCGGCCGCGCAACCGCTAGAGCAGCGCCAGGTCAGCGGTGACAGCGTCGATGCGCGCCGCGCCGGCCGGCCCGATGGCCAGGCAGGTCTGCGTGCCGGCCGGCACCTGGGTGCGGCCGGCGTCGGTGATCACCTGGACCGGCAGCCCGGCCGCGGCGGCCTGGCTCGCGAGCGCGTCAAGGTGCTCAGCGTCATCGGCCCGCAAGACCACCTTGGGCTGTCCGTCGCGCAGCCAGGCGTCCACGTCGGCGCCGCCGAGCCCGGCCAGCACCGCGGCGACGGCGGCGTGCGCGGCCTGCGCGGCGATCTTGCCGCGGCCCATGCCCAGATCGGCGCGCAGCACGAGCGCGAGCTTCATGGCCACAGCCACACCGTAGGCGTCAGGCCACCGGATCAGGGCTTGATGTAGGCCACGTAACCGGTGTGCTGCAGCACGTGCCTGGTCCACTGCCGCGCGTATACCGGCACGCCGCGGCCGATCGCCTCGATGACGACGACCTTGACACCGGGCGCGGCGTCGGCCGGCACGGTCGCGGACGCGCAGCCAGCGTAGTAGGCGAATGGGATGAACAGCTGCCCCTTGACCAGGCACGGCGCCTTGACGCCGAGCGCGTGCAGGGCGCGGGCCACCGCTGCGTCCTTGGTTCGCGCCTTCGCCACCTGGCCGGTGAGCACCGTGTGCTGGCTGACGATCTGCAGCACGATGCACAGCGCCACCACGGTCGCGACCAGGATCCGCGGCAGCACCGTGCGCCGGCCGAGCAGCCAGCCGACGCACTCGGCGACCGGAATGGCAAGCAGCGCGTACATCGGGAGCAGGAACCGCGGCGCGGCGAAGTTGATCAGGAACAGGTACTGGATCCCGATGCAGAACGCGCACGCGGCGGCCAGCAGCGACGGGCCGAGCCGGCCGGCCCGGCGGGCGGCCAGCACGCCGAGCACGGTGAGCACCGGCAGCGCCAGCCACCAGATCGTCAGCAGCGGCCGCTGATAGGAGACCGTCGGCAGGCAGTTCGCCCGGCAGATGACCGGCCCGTTCAGCGCCCGCAGCTCATCCCAGATCCCGGCATGCAGCCCGAAGCCGCCCTGCCTGGCCGTCGCGAAGTGCAGCCGGGACTGCAGCCCGTGGAACCTGACGTAGGCCTCGATGACCCACTCAAGGCCGCCTGCGAACAGCCCGGCGATGATGGCGACGCCGAGCTGCCACTGCCGCCAGGCGCTGACCAGCAGGGCTGCCAGCACGAGCGGCACGGCCAGGAAGACAGCGTCGCCGGGCCGCATGAGCGCGCAGACGGCCAGCGCGCCGGCCAGGCCGGCCAGGTCACCCCTGCCGAGCCGGCGCGCGGCGGCCGCGGTCTGCGCCGCGCCGGTCGCGCGCAGGAAGAACCCCACGGCGGCCAGCGCGCTCAGCGCGACCCACATCTCCGGCATCGCGCGCGGGCCGTAGTACTGCACGGTCCACAGGCTGGCGAAGAACAACGCGGCACCCGCCACGATCCAGCCGGGCACCAGCCGCCGCCACAGCCAGAACGCGCCAAGGATCGCCGCCGCGCTGAGCACCGACAGGTAGACCCGCAGCGCGGTCGTCGAGGTGCTGAAGTAGGTCACCGGCGCGATCAGCAGCGTGATCCCGCGGGATCGCGCGGCGACGAACGGCGCTGCCGCGGCGTGCGAGTTGATCTGCGTGATGTAGACGATCTCGTCCCAGCCGAGACCGGGCTTCCTCGCCACGAAGATGAGTTCGGCGGCCAGGAACGCGACCACCACCGCGACCAGCGTCCAGGGCGTCTGCCGCCACCGCTGGGTTTCTTGCCCGGACCCGCTGAGCTCGGCATCAGCCGGCTGCGTGATCAGGCCAAGCCCCGCCATCAGTCCTCCGTCATGATCCTGGCCCGCGGTGACCGCGCCCTCCGGGCCGGGCTCACAGAGCGGGCTTTAGGCTACCATCCGCTTTTCCACTCAGATACCACCTTCAGATTGCCTCATTCCGCATATCTGCTGGCAGCGACGGCATCAGCGGTCCGGCTTGGTCCAGGTGATCGAGTAGCGCCAGAGCGCATGACGGCGGAACGCCGAGCCAGGCAGCACGGCCCTGGCGAGCCTGCGGATCTCCGGGTAGGTCTGCCGCGGCGGCAGCTGCGGCGCGGCGACCTTCGACACGCCGTGCCGCCACTTGTGCAGCCGGTGCACGACGAACCCGGCAACCTCGGCTGGCAGGTCCGCGACCGAACTCGACCTGGCGACGTCCATCACGAACAGCCGTCCGCCTGGCCGCAGCAGGTCACGCATCTTGCCGAGGGCGGCGGGCGGATCCATATGGTGCAGTGCGGCCATGGACACGACGGCGTCAAAGCTGCCAGGCCGCAGCGGGGCGGCAGCGAAGTCGGCCTGCAGGTAGCGGACGCCGCAGCCGGCGTCAGCGGCGGCCGCGGCCGCCAGGACCTGGCCATCGCGGTCGAGCGCGAGTACCTCTGCGGCCTGCTGGCTGAGCTGGCGGGCCAGCATGCCGTCGCCGCAGCCGACGTCGAGGACCCTGGTCGCGTCCGTAGGCAGCGCCCGGAGCACCGCCGGGTAGTAGTGGATGTTGTGATTCCACGGCTGCTGATGCTCCGGCATGGCCAGCTCAGCCTATGCGGCTAGTCTGCCGCTTTGTAGGCATATCGAATCGAGCCGATGGAGGCACCATGCCGGTGCTGCGGATCCGCGGGTACGCCCTGCCCGACGGCGAGCCGGTCGACCTGTACGCCGACGGCGACCGGTGGACCGATGATCCGGTACCGGGCGCCGAGCTTGCCGCCGAGGGCTGGCTGCTGCCGGGCCTGGTGGACGCGCATACCCACCCGGGGTCGGAGCTGCCCAGCGACCCGCTCGACGAGGACATGCTCCGCGCCGACCTGACCGCGCACCTGGCAGCCGGGGTGACCATGATCAGGTCACCAGGACTTGCCGGTGACCCGCCAGCGTGGTTCGGGCAGGACGAGGGGCTGCCGCGCGCCGTGCACGCGGGGCCTTGGCTGGCCCAGCATGGCCAGTTCTTCGACGGCGGCGGGCGCAAGGCCAGCCCGCAGGACCTGCCCGCGCTGGCCGCCGAGCAGGCGGCAAGGACCGGCTGGGCCAAGATCATCGGAGACTGGGGGCCTGGCGACGAGCCGGTGCCGGCCGAGGTGCTCACCGCGGCCGTCGCGGCGGTGCACGCGGTCGGCGGCCGGCTGGCCGTGCACACCAATCACGCGGCCGGCGGAGCCGCCGCGGTCGCGGCCGGCGTGGACTCGGTCGAGCACGGCATGTGGCTGGACCAGGACCTGGTGGCCCGGATGGCGGAGACCGGCATGGCGCTCACGCCGACGCTCACGGTCATCAACGGCAACCTGGCGATGCTGCAGCAGGGCCAGGACGGGCCGCGCAAGGACTGGTGGGCCGGCGGCGCCGCCCGGCACCCGGCGCTGATCGCGGCGGCAGCCGAGGCCGGGGTGACGATCCTGGCCGGCACCGACTCGAGGCCGCACGGCAAGGTCGCCGACGAGATCAGGGCACTCGCCGCCGCCGGGCTCAGCCCGCACCAGGCGCTGGCGGCCGGGTCCTGGACGGCCAGGAGCTTCCTCGGCCTCGGCGGCCTGGTGCCGGGCGCCCCGGCCGACGCGGTGGTCTACCACGCGGACCCGCGAGCCGACCTCGGCGTCCTCGACTCCCCGCGCGCCGTCATCCTGCGCGGCCGGCTGGCCAGTCCCCGAAGATGATCTCCAAGCCGCGCACCTGGGCCGGATTACCTACAGCCGGGTGTAGGGAACTAGGCCCATGTGACCGGCCAAGATCGCCAAGCACGGGCGGCGCGCTACCGCAGCAGCAGCCGGGCGGCGAGTTCCAGGTGATTGGCCACGTCGTTCGCCGAAGCCCGCCTGGTCACCCAGGCGACCAGGTTGGACAGCCAGACATCGCCGATCACCCTGGCGATCGCGATCTCGTCGCTGGTCGGCTCGCCGTCGTGCATGGCCTTGGTGAGCATCTGCTCCATCAGCCTGGCCACCGCGTTCACCTCGGCGGCCGCGCTCGGGTCGGCGAACATGAAGGCCCTGGTCATGGCCTCGGTCAGCAACGGGTCTCGCTGCATCGCGCGGGTCACGATGCCGAGCACGTACAGCATCCGCTCGTATGGCGTGTCGCCGCGGATCGGTGACCTGTCGAGCTTGTCGATGGTCCGCTCGAACTCCCTGGCCAGGCCGGACACCAGCAGGTGGATCTTCGAAGGGAAGTACCGGTACAGCGTGCCGAGTGCCACGTCGGCGCGCTCGGCCACGGTGCGCATCTGCACCGCGTCGTAGCCGCCCTTGGACGCGAGCGCGAGCGTGGCGTCGAGGATCCGCTTGCGCCGCTCGCGCTGCGCGGCCGAGCCAGGCTCCGCCTCCGCCGCTGCGCCTTCGCGGCCGCGGCCCTGGGGGGCCACGGTGCTGCCTGAGGACACCCCAGACCCCGCGGGCCCTTGACCTCCCCGCGTCACGGTCGTGCTACGTGTTCTCGGCGCCATCGCGGCCTCTCGTCCGGTACCTGCTCCCGCCCCAGTCGCCGGCCGCCGACGGCATGCCTGCAGGGACGACGTCACGGCCAGACGGCCAGGCGGTCAGCCTAGCAACGGCAGGCCGGCCGTCATTGACAGTCCGCCTGGCTCCCTCTAGGTATAACGTGTTCTAATTTTCTTTGCCAACCGACAAGACCGGCCGATGCTGGCCGTAAGGGGTGCACCTGGTGGACTTCGCTGCCGGAGAAGCGCAGCTGGCCGTGGCCGAGTTGGCAGCCAGGCTGCTCGGCGCGGCCGATCAGCGAAGCGATCAGGGCGGCGGCTACGACACCGCGGCCTGGAAGGAGCTGGCCGGCGCCGGGCTGCTGTCGCTGATGCTGCCGGTCTCGCTCGGCGGCGACGGCCTCGGGCTGCTCGACGCGGCGCCGGTGCTGACGGAGGCAGGCAGGCACGCGGCGCGAGTCCCGGCGCTCGCCACCCTGGCGCTCGGCGTGCTGCCGGTGATCAGGCACGGCTCGGCGACGGCGCAGGCGCAGCTGCTGGCCGGGGTGCCGGCCGGCGATACCGTGCTCACCGCGGGCATCCGCGAGCCGTCGGACCCGATGCCAGCCTTGCCCCGCTGCGCCGTCAGCCAGGATGGCGGGACGGTGACCGGCGTGAAGCTTGGCGTGCCCTACGCGGCCGCGGCACGCTGGCTGCTGATCCCGGTCAGCCTGGCCACCGGCCAGCCGGCCCTGGTGGCGGTCGGGGCCGACGCGCCAGGCCTGCAACTGCAGCCCACGCACAGTTCGGCCGGCCTGCCCGAGTACACGGTCCGACTTGACCGGACGCCGGTCGCCTGGCGCCTCGGCGAGTCGGCCGCCGCGGTCACCGACCTGTACCAGCTGGCGATCGCGGGCGCATGCTGCGCCGCGGACGGAGCGCTGGCCGCGGCGCTCGCGCTCACCACCGAGCACGTCAGGACCAGGAAGCAGTTCGGCAAGCCGCTTGCCACCTTCCAGGCGGTCGCCCAGCAGATCGCCGATGTGTACATCACCGCCAGGACGTTCCACCTGGCCACGCTGTCCGCGTGCTGGCGGCTCGACTCCGGCCTGGAGGCCGGCGAGGACCTGGACGTGGCCGCGTACTGGCTGGCCAGCCAGCTGCCCGCGGCCTTGCGCAGCTGCCACCACCTGCACGGCGGGCTCGGCATGGACGTCAGCTACCCGCTGCACAGGTACTCCGCGCTGATCACCGACCTGACCGTCCTGGTCGGCGGTGCCGAGTACCGGCTCGACAGGCTTGCGGCGCGGGAGGGCGGCTGATGTTCGTCGACCTCACCGACGCCCAGCTCGCGCTCCGTGCCGAGCTGCGCCGCTACTTCGCCGGGCTGATGACGCAGGCCGAGCGGGCCAGCATGCTGACCCAGCGGCACGGCACTGTGTACCGCGAGGTGGTACGCAGGATGGGCAGGGACGGCTGGCTCGGCGTCGGCTGGCCAGCGGAGTACGGCGGCCGCGGCCTCGGCCAGATCGAGCAGCAGATCTTCGTGAACGAGGCAACGCTCGCCGACGTGCAGCTGCCCTCGGTCACGCTGCAAACCGTCGGGCCGACGCTGATGGCGCACGGCAGCGCGGAGCAGAAGGACTTCTTCCTGCCCAGGATCCTGGCCGGGGGGCTGCACTTCGCGATCGGCTACACCGAGCCGGAGTCCGGCACCGACCTGGCCTCGCTGCGCACCAGCGCGGTCCGCGACGGGGACAGCTACCTGGTGACCGGCCAGAAGATCTTTACCACCGGCGGCCATGACGCCGACTACGTCTGGCTGGCCTGCCGGACCGACCCGGACGCACCGCGGCACCGCGGCCTGTCCATCCTGATCGTGGACACCACCGATCCCGGCTACTCGTGGACCCCGATCATCACCCACGACGGCGCGCATCACGTGAACGCCACCTATTACTCGGGCGTGCGGGTCCCGGTCAGCCGCAGGGTCGGCGCCGAGAACGCGGGCTGGCAGCTCATCACCGCGCAGCTCAACCACGAGCGGGTGATGCTGGGCCCGGCCGGCCGCATCGC
>JASHQL010000131.1 GCA_030039155.1 Streptosporangiaceae bacterium
GGGGCGCGCGCCGCCAGCAGGACCGGAGCACACGCCAGCGCGCTGGCCGGCCTGGAGGCCGCCTGGGCGGAACAGCCGGCCGACGAGCCGCTGCTCGCCGACCTGCTACGCAGCGAGGCGGCGGTGCGTGGCCCGGCGGCCGCCCTTGACCGCTACGAGCGGTATCGCAGCGCGCTGCGCGAGCGGCTCGGCGCCGACCCTGGGGAGCCGCTGCGGCGCGCGCACCTGGACCTGCTGGCGCTCGACCACCCGGTGCGCAGCGGGCTGCGCTACGACGCGACCTCGCTGATCGGCCGCGATGACGACCTGGACCGGCTGCGCGCGCTGACCGCCAGCTCGCGGGTGGTGTCGATCGTCGGCGCCGGCGGGCTCGGCAAGACACGGCTCGCGCAGGCCATCGCCAGGGCGGCTGCCGTGCCGGCCGTGCACGTGGTCGAGCTGGCCGGCGTTTCCGCGGCCGACGACGTGGTCGGCGAGGTCGGCTCGGTGCTCGGCGTCCGCGACTCGATCCAGGGCCGCCGGGCCATCACCACCGAGCAGCGCGCTGACATTCGGGCCAGGATCGCCCAGCGGCTTGCCCAGTCGCGCGGCCTGCTGGTGCTCGACAACTGCGAGCATCTCATCGGGACGGTCGCCGACCTGGTCGGCTTTCTCGTCGCCGCCACGTCTGACCTGCACGTGCTCACTACCAGCCGGGCGCCGCTCGGCATCGCCTCCGAGCAGGTCTACCTGCTCGGGGAGCTCAGCACGGCTGACGGCGTGGAGCTGTTCAGGCAGCGGGCGGTCGCCGCGCGGCCTGGCGTGCGCCTCGACGAGCACGTCGTGACGAGCATCGTGCAACGCCTCGACGGGCTCCCGCTGGCGATCGAGCTTGCCGCGGTGCAGGTGCGTGCGATGTCCATCGAGGAGGTCGACCGGCGGCTCGAGGACCGCTTCGCGCTGCTCCGCGGCGGTGACCGCAGCGCACCTGACCGGCATCAGACACTGCTCGCGGTGATCGACTGGTCGTGGAACCTGCTCGATGCCGGCCAGCGGCGCGCGCTCGGCCAGCTTGCCCTGTTCCACGACGGGTTCACCCTGCAGGCAGCCGAGGCGGTGCTGGATGCCGATGCGCTGGCCGCCGTGCAGGGCCTGGTCGCGCAGTCCCTGCTGAGCGTCGCCGAGACCACGGGTGGCGTGCGTTACCGGATGCTGGAAACCGTCCGCGAGTTCGGCCGGATGCGCCTGGCCGAGGCTGGCGACCTTCAGCACGCGGCTGCAGCGCTGCGTAGCTGGGCTGTCGGGTACGCGACCGAGCACGGCGGACAACTGACGGCCGGCACCCAGTTCACCGCGATCGACGCCCTCGCCTGCGAGGAAGTGAATCTGGCTGATGAGCTACGCGCCGCGATCAGCGACGGCGACCTGGCCGCGGTCGTTCAGCTGCTCGCCACGCTCGGCATGCTCTGGACGCTGCGCGGTGAGCACCCGCGGCTGCTCACGCTGGCCGATGCCGTCGTCGATGCGATCGGAGACTGGCAGCCGCCACCGGAGCTGCAGGAAGCGGCCTGTGCGGCGGTCGCGGTCACGATGGCCAACAGCATGATCGGCGGTAGTGACCGGTCCGGCAGGCTGCTGGAGGTGCTGCGCAGCATGCAGCCCGCCGCCGGCGACAGGCAGCCGGTGTCCGGACTGGCCAGGGTCATGCTGGCGGCCGATCCTGCCGACCCGGCCGGGTTCGTGGACCGGCTCGAGCTGCTCGCCGCCGACCAGGACCGTGATACCGGCGCGGCCGCCAGCAGCTGGCTGAGCAACATGCTGGAGAACGCAGGCGACTTGGACGGCGCGATCCGGGCCGCCAAACTCGCGCTGTCCCTGGCCCGCGAACAGGACGGGCCCTGGCTTGCCGCCCGGACGCGCGCGGAGCTGGCGCAACTGTGCATGCACATCGGCGACCGGGCAGCAGCCGCGGCGCACGCGCAGGCCGCCCTGCCGGTGATGCAACGGCTCGGTGCCGTCGACGATGAGATCCAGCTGCGTTCGCTGCTGGCGTGCTGCGCGATCGCTGACGAGCGGCTCGCCGAGGCTGCCGGGCAGATCGACGAGATGCGCAGGCTGAGCGACGGCCACATGGGCTTTGCCGGCCGGACCTTCGAGCAAATCTGCCAGGCCGAGCTGCTGCTCGCCAGCGGCGATCTGGCCGGCGGCCTGGCGCTGCACCGGACCTGCATGATCACCATGCGCGAGCTCCAGTTTCCTGGCATGCCAAGGACCGGCCTTGAGCCGTGGGTGCTGTTTGGCGCATCGACTGCGCTGGCCGCGCACGCACGCTACGCGACGCCGGCCGACGAGCCGCATGGACAGGCGATCTACCGCCGCTGCCGCTCCGATGCGCAGCAGCTTCTCGGTCAGCCGAGTCCTGAACTCGACTACCCGGTCGTCGGGATGCTGCTGTTCGCCCTCGGCGCCTGGGGCCTGCTGCGAGACACAGCGCCCGCAGATCTCGCGATCCGGCTGCTGGCCCTCGCGCACAGGTTCGCCTACAACGGGACGATCCCGACGATGATGTGGGAGCGGATCCCGCCGGCCGCGGAGGCGGCGAAGCCAGGCCAGCTCGCGGAGTTCACTGCCGGGTACGCCAGCCGACGCCCGGCCGACCTGCTCACCGAGGCCTGCCGGGCGGTCGGCGAGCTGCCGGCCTAGATGTGCCGCTTGTAGCTCCACACCGACAGCGGCGCGAAGATGACGATCACGGCCAGCCCGGCCAGCACCGTCCAGCCCACCTCGCTGCTGATCACGGCGTGGTTGGCCAGCGCTCGGGTGGCCGACACCAGGTGCGACACCGGGTTCACCCTGACGAACGCGGCGAGCGGCCCTGGCAGCGTGCTGACCGGCACGAACGCGTTCGACAGGAACGTCAGCGGGAACAGGATCAGCATCGACATGCCCTGCACGCTGCGGCCGCTGCGGGCGATCGTGCCGATGAACGTGAAGATCCAGGCGATCGCCCAGCCGGTGAAGACGGCAAGCACGATCGCGCCGAGCACGCCGAGCGGTCCGCCGCCCGGCCGGTACCCGATGGCCGTTCCCATGGCAAAGGTCAGGCTCGCGGCGATCAGGTATCGCACCAGGTCCGCGACCATCGGCCCGGCCAGCGGGGCGATGCGCGCGATCGGCAGCGACTTGAACCGGTCGAAGACGCCCTTGTCCATGTCCTCCCTGAGCTGCACGCCGGTGGACATGCAGGTGGTGAGCACCGTCTGAGCGACGATGCCGGGGATCAGCAGCGGCAGGTACGTGCCGACGTGGCCGGTGATGGCGCCGCCGAAGACGTAGGCGAACATCGCGGTGAACAGCAGCGGCTGCATCGTCACGTCGAAGAACTGCTCGGGGTTGCGGCGCATCTTCTTTAGCGCGCGCCAGGCCATCGAGAAGGTCTGGCTGACGGTCTCGGCCGGGGTGGTGCGGCGGCGCGCCCGCGCCACCGCGGCGGCGGGGTCGACCACCGGCAGCCCGAGCCCGGCGACGGTGGTGCTGGTCATCGGACCTCCAAGAGTGACTCGTTGGGTACTGCCGCATCCGGCTGGACGGCGTCGCCGCTGTCGTGGCCGGTGAGCGCGAGGAAGACCTCGTCGAGCGTCGGCTTGGCGACGCTGACCGAGGTGATGGACAGGCCGGCCTGGCGCAGCCCGATGAGCACGTCGGCAGCGGTGTCGGCGGCATCGAGCGGCACGTTCATCCGGCCGGACTCAGGCGTCAGGACCGGCTCCCTGCCGACGACGCGCCGCACCACCTGCCGGGCCAGCTCATGGTCGGCGTCCTCGGCGAGCTGGAGCTGCAGGGCGGAATCGCCGACCGACGTCTTCAGCTCGTCCGGCGTGCCCTCGGCGACCTTGCGCCCGTGGTCGATGACCGCGATCCGGTCGGCGAGCTGGTCGGCCTCGTCCAGGTACT
>JASHQL010000132.1 GCA_030039155.1 Streptosporangiaceae bacterium
GCCGGCGACCCGGCCGCCGGCGACCCGGCCGCCGGCGACCCGGCCGCCAGTGTCGCGTCGCCCGGCAGCTCGACCACGTCGAGCCGCAGGCCAGCCGCGGCAGCCTCGAGCCGGTAGCCGCAGCCGCCAGGCACCCGGATCCCGTGCTCAGCGCCGACCGGCCGGCCGTGGTCGAGCTCGCCCTGGCCGGAGATCACGAACCAGAGCTGGCCCGCGCCCTCTGCGGTGCCCGCGTAGGCGGCTCCCGCTGGCACCTCTACCTGCCGCCTGACCAGCCGCCCGCCGTGGCTGCCAGGCACGTCCGCGATCGTGCGGACCACGGGCGCCTCGCTCACCGGTGGCCTGCCGCGGCAGCGTCGGCGGCTGGTGCGTGCCCGTTCTGGTACCCGGCCACCAGCTCGGCCAGCGCCTGGTTGAACCTGTCGATCTCGTCCAGGGTGTTGTAGTGCGCGAGCCCGATCCGCAGCGCCTCGCCCCAGCCGATCCGCTCGTGCAGGCCGAGCGCGTAGTAGCTGTCGTGGCTCCACACCCCGAAGCCACGGCCGGCCAGTTCCTCGGACAGCCAGGACGACGGCACGCCGGGCGCGTTCACCAGGAACGTCGGCACCCGGCCTGCGGTGCCGCGCAGCCCGTACAGCCTGATGGCCGGCGGCAGCCCGGCCAGCAGCCGCTCGGCGAGCTGCCGCTCCCAGTCCCGCACCGCGTCGAAGCCGCCGATGCTGTCCAGGTAGTCGTAGCTGGCGACCAGCGCGCCGAGCAGCTCGTACGGCATGGTGCCGGTCTCGAACCGGTGCCCGACCGGCTGCATCGGCACCGGCCGCGCCTTGTACGGCCGCCAGGACTCGAGCAGTGACCTGCGGCCGTAGCAGATGCCAAGGTGCGGCCCGCAGAACTTGTAGGCAGAGCAGAGCAGCACGTCAGCGCCGATCGCGGTGACGTCCATCGGCTCGTGCGGCGCGTACTGCACCGCATCGATCCAGGCCAGCGCGCCCGCCTCGTGCGCCAGCTCGCAGACCGCGCTGGCGTCCACGATCGTGCCCACCGAGTTGGCCGCCCACGGGAAGGCCACCACCTTGGTCCGCGCGGTCAGCTTGCCGCGCAGGTCGGCCAGGTCGAGCGTGGTGTCGTCGTGTACGTCCACGTGCTTGACGGTCAGCCCGAGGTCGTCGGCGAGGTCGAGCCAGGGCGCCACGTTGGCGTCGTGGTCAAGCCTGGTCACCAGGATCTCGTCGCCCGCCGACAGGTTCCTGGCCAGCGTCCTGGACAGGGTGAAGTTCAGCGAGGTCATGTTCGCGCCGAAGATGATCTCGTCGGGGTCGCAGCCGAGGAAGCCGGCCGTGGCGTCGCGCGCCTGCTCGACCAGCGACTCGATCCGGTGGCTGGTGCCGTACGGCGCGCCCAGGTTCCCGCTGGCTTCCTGGTTCACCCTGGCCATAGCGGCGCTGATCTCGTCGGGCGTCTGGGTGCCGCCCGGCGCATCGAGATAGACGAAGTCGTCGCCCAGCGCGCTGAACCTGCTCCTGACCTCGGCGATGTCCAACTGGGCCACGACCGCTCCTTTCCCCGCAGCAAGAGCCGGTCCTGACGGCAGCCAGCATCGGCGGCCGAGACCGGGCCATTGCGAGCAACGTAAGTCGGGGGAACATACCGGTCAAGTCGTCACTGCAGGCCAGGACCTGGCCACTGCTCGTGAACAACCGCCCAGGTAGGCTCCGGTGCCGTGATCGCTGTCCTTGGTGCAGGGAAGATGGGCGAGGCGCTGATCTCCGGGCTGCTGCGGGCCGGAGAGTCGCCTGACGAGATCGTCGCCGCCGCCCGCCGGGCCGACCGCGCGGCGCAGCTGCGCGACAGCTACGGCATCGAGGTGCTGTCGGCCGCCGAGGCCGCGGCGCGCGCGCTGACCCTGGTGATCACGGTCAAGCCGCAGGACATGGACGCGCTGCTGGCCCAGATCGCGCCGCGGGTCAGCGCCAGCCAGCTGGTCATCTCGGTGGCGGCCGGCATCACCACGGGCGCGATCGAGCGCAGGCTCGGGCTGGACATCCCGGTGGTCAGGGTGATGTCGAATACGCCGGTGCTGGTGGACGAGGCGATGAGCGTGATCTCGCCCGGCCGGCATGCCGCCGAGGAGCACCTGCGCCGGGCCGAGCAGCTGCTCCGGCCGGTCGGCAAGGTGCTGCGGATCCCCGAGTCACAGCAGGATGCCGCGACCGCGTTGTCCGGCAGCGGGCCGGCATATGTGTATTTCCTGGTGGAGGCGATGGTTGATGCCGGCATTCTGCTCGGAATGCCGCGCAGTAACGCGCTGGAAATGGTCAAGCAGGCCGTTTTCGGCGCCGCGACCATGCTGAAGGACTCGGGCGAGCATCCTGTCATCCTGCGCGAGGCCGTCACCTCGCCCGGCGGCACCACCATCAACGCGATCAGGGAACTTGAGAAGCACGGGGTTCGGTACGCGATCCTGGCGGCCATCGAGGCGGCCAGGGACCGTGGCAGGGAACTCGGCCAGGCCGAGTGACCGCGCAATAGCGGCTGCCCGTCCCGTAACCTGCGGCGATGCCGCCAACCGGACTTTGTCCTTCAAATGGCGCTCAGTTGTCGGGTTGCCCTTTTCCCAACAGGACTTACGCTGGAGACGGACGTGACTGGTGCGCCGAACCCGCTAGGCGCGCCATGCTCGGCCGGGAGGACGATCAATGGCTGCAGAAGCAACTCCGCTCAGTGACGTCAGGTTTCTGACCGTGGCCGAGGTTGCGGCGATCATGCGTGTTTCCAAGATGACGGTCTACCGCCTGGTGCACTCCGGCGAGTTGGAGGCGATCAGGGTTGGTCGCTCGTTCCGGGTGCCAGAGCAGGCGGTGAACCAGTACCTCAGGGACGCCTTCGTCGGTACCACCTGACCGGCAAGCAGCGTGCTGCCTGAGCAGATCCGGCCTGCGGAAGAACCCGGCCGCCGCGCGGAGGTACGCTGTGGCGTTGGCCTGTGCCCGCCGGCCGGATCTGGCGAGCGTGCGCATGGGCACGCTGTCAGACATTAGGGCGAGGGTGGTCTCGTGGGCTCAGTGATCAAGAAGCGCCGTAAGCGCATGGCCAAGAAGAAGCACCGCAAACTGCTGCGCAAGACGCGCGTCCAGCGAAGGAACAAGAAGTAGCTGCGCGTGAGTCGGCCGTGCCCGCCTGGCGGCGGGGGCTTGCCGGTGCCGCCGAGTTCGCCAGGCGCAGGCTGGCCGGCGAGTTCGAGGTCGACGAGTTCGGCTTCGACGAGGACCTGAACTCGGCGGTGCTGATGCCTGCCGCGCTGGCGCTGTACCGGAGCTGGTTCAGGGTGCAGATGCGCGGCCTCGAGGAAGTCCCTGGCGCCGGCGCCGCGCTGGTGGTGGCCAACCACTCCGGCGTGCTGCCGCTTGACGGGATCATGCTGCAAGCCGGCCTGCACGCCGAGCACCCGGCGCACCGCAACCTGCGGCTGCTCGGCGCCGACCTGATCTACCGGCTGCCCGGCCTGGCCTCGGTTGCCCGCAGGAGCGGCCACACCAGGGCAGATCCCGAGCTGGCGGACCGGCTGCTGCGGGCCGGGCAGCTGGTCGGGGTGTTCCCTGAAGGCTTCAAGGGCATCGGCAAGCCGTTCAGCGAGCGCTACCGGCTGCGCCGTTTCGGCCGCGGCGGGTTCGTCCGCACCGCCGTCCGGGCGAAGGTCCCGATCATTCCGTGCGCGATCGTCGGGGCTGAGGAGATCTACCCCATGATCGGGAACGCGGGGCCGGTGGCGCGTGCCCTGCACCTGCCGTACTTCCCGCTCACGCCGCTGTTTCCGTGGCTCGGGCCGGTCGGCGCCGTGCCGCTGCCGTCCAGGTGGCTGATCGAGTTCTGCCCGCCGGTGCAGGCCAGCGACGTCGTGGACAGCGAGCACGACGACGAGCGGATCGGCGAGGTCGCCGAGCAGGTCCGCGGCACCATCCAGGCCAAGCTGGCAGACCTGGTGGCCGAGCGCGGGCCGGCCTTCGGCTGATCTGGCGGCGCTAACCGGCGATCTTGCGCCGGCGCAGCGCAATGCCGGCGGTGATGGCGCCGGCCACCGCGCCCGCGGCCGCGGCCACCGGCAGCACCACAAGCGTGGCCTTCCTTGCCGACCTGAAATCGTGCACAGGCCAGCCGCGCTGCTTCGCCTCGGCAAGCAGCGCGCCGTCGGGGTTGACCACGCTCGGGTGCCCGACCAGGGTGAGCATCGGCAGGTCGTTGGCCGAGTCGCTGTAGGCGCTGCAGCGGGCCAGGTCGAGCCCTTCGCGCTCGGCGAGCGCGCGGATGGCCACGGCCTTCGCCTCGCCGTGCAGCAGGCCGCCGACCAGGCGGCCGGTGTAGACGCCGTCCTCGGTCTCGGCCACCGTGCCGAGCGCGCCGGTGAGGCCGAGCCTGCGGGCCAGGATGTTGGCAAGCTCGACCGGCGTGGCGGTCACCAGCCAGACCCGCTGGCCGGCCCGCAGGTGCTTCTTGGTCAGCTCCCTGGTGCCTTCCCAGACCCGCTCGGCCATCGTCTCGTCGTAGATCTCCTCGCCGAGCCTGACCACGTCGTCGACCCGTTGCCCGGCAACGAACGCGAGCGCGGCTTCCCTGGCCGCATCGATGTGCTCGAAGTTCTCCGTGCCACGCAGCCGGAACGCCAGCTGGCTCCAGGTCAGCCTCGCCAGGTCGCGCGGGCCGAACATCTTGCGCGCGGCCAGCCCGCGGGCGAAGTGATAGATAGAGGCACCGCGCATCAGCGTGTTGTCGACATCGAAGAAGGCGGCAACTGCGTGGTCAGGCTCCGGCCGCTGCTGCACGACCTGAGCGGCCGCCGCACTCGCCCGGCCCGCCGCTTCGGCGCCGCGCCGTTGCTGAGCCTGGTCATGCAGCCGCATGCCTACCGAGCCTACCGGCCAGCGATCGGGCAATATTCCGGTCAGCTGGCAGCTGCGTTGCTGCCACTCTGGTTCGCATCAGTCCTGATCGTCGGGCACGATAGGTGACGATGATTGCGCTGGCCATCTCCGTCGTAGGCACGCTCGCCGCCGCGCTCGGCACCGGCGTGCTGGTGTCGCGCAGCGTCCGCGCGCCGCGCGTCGACCTGGTCATCTTCGCCGTCGCCATGCTGGGGCTGCTGGTCGGGCTTGGCGCGCAGGCCATCGGGCACCTGGCCGGGTTCAGCTCGGTCACCTTCCGCGCGATGGAGCTTGGCGCGCAGGTCGTCGCGCCGCTGGCCCTGACGCTAGCGCTCGCCCAGGTCGCCGGTAAGTCCCTGGCCGCCAGGTTTACCGCCCTGGTCTTCATCCCGGCGCTTGCGGTTATCGCGCTGTTCATCCTGACCGTGGACCCGCTCGACTCAGCCAGCTTCAGCAAGTCATGGCCGGACCCGACGATCTTCTACGGTCCGATCCCGGCCGCCCTGCTGAAGTACGCCGTCGGCCCGGCCACCGTGCTGGTGGCGCTGCTCGCCTTCATCACGGTGCTGGTCAGGGTCGGTGACGCCGGCTGGGGCAGGCTGACCTATCCGGTGCTCGGCGGCGCGGTGGCCGCGCTGCTGCTCGCGCTGCTCAGCATCGCACCGCTGCTGCTCAAGGACTTCGGCATCAAGCTGCCGGTCAGCTCGGCGTTCGCGCCGTTCTGCCTCGGCGCGGCGGTGCTCACCTGGTACGCAGGGGTGAGTTCGAGCCGGGTCGACCTGGCCGGCGTCCGCCAGGGCAGCCGGCCGTCAGGGCGCGCCGCTGGCCTGGACCGTGAGTGGTCACCCGGCTACGGCGGCGGCCGTGATTCCGGCTACCAGCCGGCGGACGAGTCAGGCCAGGGCGTCTACCGCGATGGCGGGCTGTACCGGGCCGAGTCGCGCGCCAACCGGCAGTATCCGGCCGACCCGCGCGACCAGGACCAGGGCCGTGGCCGCGCGGCCAGGCCAGAGCGCGCCGACCAGCCAAGGCCGGGCGACTACCAGACCGGCGACATCGACATGGGCTACCCGGCGCCGGGATCAAGGGTGCCGCCTGGGCAACTGGACGAGGACCGGCAGGACCGCTACCAGGACCAGCGCGACTACCAGGATCACGGCGACTACCGGGACCAGCGCGACCACCAGGACCAGCGCGACCGCTACGGTGACGGTGCCGACCAGCGCGACGGCCAGTACCGGGACGACGAGTACCGGGACGGTCAGTACCGGGACGGCGAGTACGCGGCCGAGCAGGCGGCGGCCTACTCGGCCGGGCGGCATTCCTCGGCCAGGCCCGGCGACCGCACGGACGACGGGCGGCGCAGCGGCCGTAGCGGCGAAGAGCCTGGCCGGGGCAAGCTGTTCGGCCAGATCGCCATCTACACCCTGCTCGAGGACAGGGTCGATGAGTTCGAGCGGCTGAGCGAGCGGCTGGTCGCGCAGGTGCGGGCCAACGAGCCGGACACCCTGGTGTACATCCTGCATGCGGTGCCGTCGGCGCCGATGCAGCGGATCCTGTACGAGGTGTACCGGGACCGCGCGGCGTTCGAGGCGCACAAGCGGCAGCCGTACGTGACCATGTTCGATGCGGAGCGGCGGCCCTACGTGCTGGCCACGAACGTGATCGAGCTCGGCCTGCAGCAGGCCAAGGTGTCGCCGTTCCCGTCCATCGAGGAGCTGTTCGGCGAGCCAGGATACGACACCTCCGGGTTCGAGCGGCCCGACTACCTGGGCAGCTACGGCCGGTCACCGGCCCCCCGTGATTCAGCACCGCGGGACGAGGCACGAGGCGGGTATTGAGCCAGCCGCCCAGGATCATCCTGCTGACCCGGCCTGGCTGTCACCTGTGCGACGAGGCGCGCGCGGTGATCGCCGCGGTGGCCGGGCAGGCCGGCGTGGGCTGGGCCGAGCGGGACATCACCGAGTCGCCAGACGATCTCGCCGCGTATGCGGACATGGTCCCTGTCACCTTCGTGGACGGCGTCCAGCACGACTTCTGGCGGGTCAGCGAGGGCCGGCTGCGCGCCGCGCTCGCCAGGTAGCGCCCCTGCCAGGTGGCGCCCCGCCCGGTGGCGCCCGCCAGGTAGCGCTCGCCAGGTAGCGCCCGCCAGGTGGCGCCCGCCGGGTGCCGGCCAGAACCGCGTGATCATGGGCTCCAGCCGGTTATAGCCGTATGGATGCCATGATCACGGGCCCGGGCGTGAGTGGTCAACGGCTGGTAAAGCGCTGGCCAGCGGCCTGCGGACAACATGCACGACTTTGTGCAAACGTTCACAAGGGCGTACCGTGGACGCCAAGTCGCGCGCTGGACCCCCCACCAGCGGCGAGCCGCATTGACCCCCCCGGGAGTGTCGGCGCATGCCCCGCCGCCCTGCTTCAGCCACCGGTAGCCCAGGCATCCCGGAGGCGACGATCGCCAGGCTGCCGGTGTACCTGCGAGCCCTGTACGCGCTGGCCGACCGGTCGATCGCCACCGTGTCGAGCGACGAACTGGCCGCGGCGGCCGGAGTCAACTCGGCCAAGCTGCGCAAGGACCTATCGCATCTCGGCTCGTACGGCACCCGCGGGGTCGGCTACGACGTGGAGTACCTGGTTTACCAGGTATCCCGCGAGCTCGGCCTGACCCAGGACTGGCCGGTCGTGATCGTCGGCGCCGGAAACCTGGGCCGGGCCCTGGCCAACTACGGCGGCTTCGCGTCGAGGGGCTTCAGGATCGCGGCCCTGCTCGACTGCGACCCTGCGGTAGTCGGCACCGAGATCGCCCAGCACACCGTGCGCAGCGCGGCCGAGATCGAGGACGCGGTGTCCAGCCACGGGGTGTCCATCGGCGTGATCGCGACCCCCGCCGCGTCGGCTCAGCACGTGTGCGACCGGCTGGTCGCCGCGGGCGTCACCAGCATCCTCAACTTCGCGCCTGTCGTGCTAAACGTGCCATCGGGCGTCGATGTGCGTAAGGTCGACCTGTCGATCGAGTTGCAGATCCTGGCCTTCCACGCCCAGCGCAGGACAGTCGTGGCCAGCAGCAGCGAGCAGAGCTGGCAGGCGCGCAGGGCGCGGCGCAAGACGATCGGCGAATTTGCCGACTCGGGGGGAGCGGACGGATTGGACGCTGACACGGGGGTGGAAGCGCAGGCGGTAGGCACATGAGCGTTCTGGTCGTCGGGCTCAGCCACAAGAGCGCGCCGGTGGCGGCGCTCGAGCGGGCGGTGCTCACGCCAGACGCCCTGGTCAAGCTGCTGCACGATGTCTGCAGGGCGGATGACGTGGCCAGCTCGCTGGTGGTCAGCACCTGCAACAGGGTGGAGGTCTACGCCGAGGTCGGCGCCTTCCACGGCGGCGTCGCCGCGATCTGCGAGCTGCTTGCCAGGCACTCTGGCATGTCCCAGGCCGACCTCACGCCGCACCTGTACGTGCACTACGAGGACCGCGCGGCGCAGCACCTGCTCGCGGTTGCCTGCGGGCTTGACTCGATGGTGCTCGGCGAGAGCCAGATACTCGGCCAGGTCCGTGCCGCGCTCAAGGTGGCCAGGGACCAGGGCACCCTCGGCAGGTCGCTGTCCGAGCTTGGCTCGCTCGCGCTGCGCACCGGGAAGCGCGCGCATACCGAGACCGGGATCGGCCGGACCGGCGCCAACCTGCTCAGCGTGGGGCTTGATGCGGCGGTGGCGGCCGCGGCGAAGCCGCTGGCCGGGCTGAATGTGCTGGTGGTAGGCGCTGGCTCGATGAGCTCGCTCGCGGTCGCGACGCTGGCCAGGGCGCAAGCCCGGGTGACGGTGGCGAACCGGACCGCGAGTCATGCCAGGCGGCTGGCGGCCACCGTGGCCGCCCAGCATGCCGAGATCGGCCAGCTCCCGGATCTGCTGCGGGCGGCCGACCTGGTGGTGAGCTGCACCGGCGCGCCGGGGCACGTGATCACGGCGGACATGGTCAAGGCAACCGGCAGGCCGATTGTGCTGCTGGACCTGGCGCTGCCCCGCGACGTCGCGGCTGACGTGGCCGAACTGCCCGGCGTGACCGTCATCGACCTGGCCACGCTGGCCGCCGACGAGACCAGCCAGACCGGCGTGCCGGTCCCGCATGAGGCAGACGTCGCCGCGGTCAGGCGGATCGTCGCCGAGGAACTGGCAGCGCACCTGTCGGCGAGCCGCGCGGCGAAGGTGGCGCCGACCGTGGTCGCGCTGCGCGCGAAGGCTGACCAGGTGGTCGAGGCGGAACTGTCCAGGCTTGCCGGGCGGATCGACCTGGATGCGGCGGCACATGCCGAGATCGTCAAGTCCATGCGCCGGGTCGCGGACAAGCTGCTGCACGCGCCGACGGTCCGGGTGAAGGAGCTGGCAGGCTCGCCAGGCGCCGATTCCTATGACGCGGCGCTGCGCGTGCTGTTCGATCTGGACCAGGCAACCGTGCAATCGGTGGCGGTCGCGGACGCGGACCTGGCAGATTGGCAGCCTGGGATGCCAGACACCATGGGCGAGGAGGGGACTTCATGAGCACTGCCCCGCTCCGGCTTGGCACCAGGCGCAGCCCGATGGCGATGGTGCAGTCCGGCCAGGTCGCCCGTGCGATCACCGAGCGGACCGGCCGCGAGGTTGAGCTCGTCGGGATCACCAGCAGCGGCGACGTCAGCCAGCAGCAGCTCACCCAGATCGGCGGCACCGGGGTGTTCGTCAGCGCGCTGCGTACCAGCCTGCTCGACGGTCAGGTGGACCTGGCCGTGCATTCGCTCAAGGACCTGCCGACCGGCCAGCCAGGCAACATCACGCTCGCTGCGGTGCCGGCCAGGGACGACCCGCGGGATGCGCTGATCAGCCTGGGCCACACCAAGCTTGCCGACCTGCCGCGCGGTGCCACCATCGGCACCGGCTCGCCGCGCCGGGCGGCCCAGCTGCTGCTGCTGCGCAGTGACCTTCGGCCGGTGCCGATCAGGGGCAACGCGGGCACCAGGCTGGCGAAGGTGAGCGCGGGCGAGCTGGACGCGGTCGTGCTCGGTTACGCGGGGCTGGCCAGGATCGGCAGGCTCGATGCGGTCAGCCAGGTGTTCGAGCCGGACGAGATGCTGCCCGCGGCCGGCCAGGGCGCGCTTGCGGTTGAGTGCCGGTCAGACCGGGAAGATCTTGCTGCGCTGCTTGGCTTCGTCGACGACGAGGCGAGCCGGGCGGCGACCACCGCAGAGCGTGGCCTGCTTGCCGCGCTCGAGGCAGGCTGCGCGGCGCCGATCGGCGCGTACGCGGCCGGCACGGATGTACTACGGCTGCGCGGCATCGTCGTGGCGGCCGACGGGGGAATGGCGCTTCGCGGCAGCGCGAGCGGCCCGCTGGCCGAGGCAGCCCGCCTTGGCAGCGAGGTTGCCGCCGAGCTGCTCCGCCGCGGGGCGGGACGGTATACGGCAGTGTCCGACCTGACTGCGTCAGGCGGGCCCATCAGCAACGGGGACGATGACCAGTGAACCCCACACCTGCGACAGACAGGGTCGCGAAGGCAGCCAAGAGCGCCAAGGGACAGCAGGCAAGCCCAGGCTGGGTGGCCTTCATCGGCACCGGTCCCGGTGACCCGAGCCTGCTGACAGTCAGGGCGCACGAGCTGCTCGGCCAGGCCGACCTGGTGGTCGCCGAGCCGTGGATCAGCGAGCAGCTCGCGCCGCTGCTGCCAGCGGACGCGACGATCGCGGACGCCGAGTCGCTGCAGGCCGATCCCAAGCTGCTGGTGAAGGCCGCCAAGGCCGGCCAGTTCGTGGTGCGGCTTTACCCTGGCGACCCGTTCACGCTGAGCTCGGGCCCGGCCGAGGCCGCGGTCTGCGCGAAGGCGAAGGTCGCGTTCGAGGTGGTGCCCGGAGTGTCGCCGGCGATTGCCGTGCCCGGCTACGCCGGCCTCCCGCTGACCTCAGACGGGCGCGGCGACCTGCGCATCGTGCACGCAGCCGAGCTGAGCCGGATCTCGGTGACCGAGGGCAGCCTGGTGGTGCTCGGCGCGGAGACCGGGCCCGCCGACATCGGCAAGATGCTGATCGCAGGCGGCTGGGCCGAGACCACGCCGCTCGCCATCACCTGGAACGGGACCACCACCGACCAGCACACGGTGACCGGCACGCTCGGCACGGTGGCCGCCGACATGAAGGCGGCCGGCGTCAGCCTGCTCACCGCGCACGGCCCCGCGGTCGCCGTCGTCGGCGAGGGCGTGACCAGCCAGCAGGCGCTGTCCTGGTTCGAGACCAAGCCGCTGTTCGGCTGGCGTGTCCTGGTGCCGCGGACCAAGGAGCAGTCGGACGAGGTGTGCGCGCTGCTGCGCGCCAGTGGCGCGGTGCCAGAGCAGGTGCCGACCATCGCGGTGGAGCCGCCGCGCACCCCGCAGCAGATGGAACGCGCGGTCAAGGGCCTGGTCACCGGCAGGTACCAGTGGGTCGGCTTCACCTCGGTGAACGCGGTCAGGGCGATCAGGGAGAAGTTCGAGGAGTACGGCCTGGACGCGCGCGCGTTCGCCGGGGTCAAGGTCGCCGCCGTCGGCGAGCAGACCGCCACCGCACTTCGCGCGTTCGGCATCATGCCCGACCTGGTGCCAGCGGGCGAGCAGTCCGCCGAGGGCCTGGCCGACGCCTGGCCCGCCTACGACGACGTGCTCGACCCGATCAACCGGGTGCTGCTGCCGCGCGCCGACATCGCCACCGAGGGGCTGCTGGCCAGGCTGACCGAGCTCGGCTGGGAAGCCGAGGACGTGGTCGCCTACCGGACCGTGCGGGCGGCGCCGCCGCCAGCCCCGGTCAGGGAGGCGATCAAGGGCGGCGGCTTCGACGCCGTGCTGTTCACCTCGTCGTCCACCGTGCGGAACCTGATCGGCATCGCGGGCAAGCCGCATGCCGTCACGGTGATTGCCACGATCGGCCCGCAGACGGCCAAGACCGCCGCCGAGTTCGGCCTGCGGGTCGACGTGACCGCCGCCACGCCGTCGGTGGCCGCGCTGGTCGAGGCGCTGGCCGAGCATGGGGCCGCGATCAGGGACGCCGCCATCGCGGCCGGCCAGCCGGTCCGCAAGCCGAGCGAGCGCCGCCGCGGCGCACGCCGGAGGATCAAGTAACGACCGCATCGGCAGGGAGCAGGACAATGCCGGCGAGCCATCCCGTTACCCGGCCAAGGCGGCTGCGCACGACGGCGCCGCTGCGTGCCATGGTCGCCAGCGTGCGCCTGCATCCTGCCGACCTGGTGCTGCCGCTGTTCGTCAAGGAAGGCATCGCCGAGCCTCAGCCGGTCAGCTCGATGCCAGGCGTGGTCCAGCACACCAGGGACAGCCTGCGCAAGGCCGCGGTCGAGGCGGTGCGGGCCGGGGTCGGCGGGGTCATCCTGTTCGGCATCCCGGCGGCCAAGGACGCCCGCGGCTCGGCCGCCGACGACCCGGCCGGCATCGTCCAGCTTGCCCTTGCCGACCTGGCCGCCGAGGTCGGCGGCGACACCGTGCTGATGGCTGACCTGTGCCTCGACGAGTACACCGACCACGGCCACTGCGGCCTGCTGACCGCGCGCGGCGAGGTGGACAACGACGCGACGCTGCACCGGTACGCGGCGATCGCGGTCGCGCAGGCGCGGGCCGGCGCCCAGGTGGTGGCGCCGAGCGGGATGATGGATGGCCAGGTCGAGGCGATCAGGACCGCACTGGACTCGGCCGGTTACCAGGGCGTGGCGATCTGCTCGTACGCCGCCAAATACGCCTCGGCGTTCTACGGCCCGTTCCGCGACGCCGCCGAGTGCGCGCCGCAATTCGGCGACCGTGCCGCCTACCAGCAGGATCCGGCGGCCGGGCTGGCCGACGCGGTCCGCGAGGTCGAGCTTGACGTGCAGCAGGGCGCGGACATCATCATGGTCAAGCCGGCCCTTGCCTACCTCGACGTGATCAGCGCGGTTGCCGCCAGCGTGCAGCTGCCGGTGGCCGCGTACCAGGTCAGCGGCGAGTACGCGATGGTGGAAGCCGCCGCGGCCAATGGCTGGATCGACCGGGACCGGGTCATTGCCGAGACGCTCACCGCGATCCGCCGGGCGGGCGCGAGCATCATCTTGACCTACTGGGCCGCCGAGGTGGCAGCCGGGCTGAGCTGACCGGCGCTCACCGGTGCTAGCCGGCCAGGCCGGTTGGCGCGTGCGCGCCGAACGCCCAGTACTCGAACAGCCCGCTGCCGGTCCTGGTCGTGCCGTCCTCGGTCAGCGTGAAGCTGGCCACGCTGTCCACCATGCCCCACATCCGCGCCTTGTCCGCCGGCTTGGCCAGGTCGTAGCAGACGCCCTGAACCACCAGGTCCTCGCCCTGGTACATGCCGTGCCGCCAGTCCTGCTCGAGCCCGTAGCCGGTGCCGACGAACAGCGAGACCGGGTGCAGCACGTTGACCGCGACGCTGATCGGCGCTTCGCCAGGCGGGCTGAACTCGATCGTCGCCGCGCTGACGACCGGCGAGCCCGGCGTGGACTCGGTGGCATACTCGGGGCGGTAGACCGGGCGGCCAAGCTGCTGCGGCGGCCTGCCAGCCTGCTCCGGCCAGACCCGCACGGCCTCCTCGAGCAGCCGGTTCCCCGCCGCGTCCTCCTGCACGATCGCCAGGATCGCGAACTCGTCGAACTGCATCGGCGCGTACATCCAGAAGAACTGCGCAGGGTTACGCGACTGGATGCCGGGCGGCTCGCTCTCGCCCACCGGCCTGATCCCCCAGGACCGGTCCCGCGAGCCGCCCCACCGGTCCGGCGTGACGGTGAATTCCTGGTCACCGCTGCGCACCAGGCCCGACCAGCGGCCGGTCTGCGCGAGCCGCACCGAGTCGAAGATCACCCGCTCCTGCAGCCTGGTGAAATGCCGCGGCTCAAGCTGCGCGGGGATCGCCGCCTGCCAGGTCAGGTCGAACTCCAGGTCATGCTCGTTCGGCTCGAGCACGACCCGCAGCCGCCGCAGGCCCTCGATCACCTCGATCCGGAACGGGCCGACCGTGGTATCCATCCGGTCCGCGCCAAGTTCCCTGGACGCCCGCACGACCCGGTGCGTGTCACCGTGCCTGGCCAGCGCGAACGCGTCGGTGACCCCCAGGTTCGGGTACTGGCCGACGCCGATGATCAGCATCAGCTCGGCGGAGCCTGGGTGGCAGTTGAAGTAGTACCTGTCGTAGAAGTTCCGGTCAGAGGTGGCCGGATGCCTGATGACCTGAGCGGCCTGGTGCACCGGGAAGTCATCGAGCGGCGACAGCGTCATCGGCGTTCCTTCGTCGGGAGCGTGGCTACGAGGCGCGGCCCAGGTCAGGCACGAACATCTCGCCGCCGGGCGGCGGCAGGCCGAGAATCCTGGCCAGCAGCTGGGTGGCGGTGTTGTTGTAAGGGAAGTCGTTGTCAGGCGGAACCAGGTCGTAGCCGATGAACAGCTGCCCGATCCTGGCAAGTACCACTGCGAACTTGAAGCCGGACAGCACCTCGTAGTAGTCCATGTGCCGCAAGGTCCTGCCGGTGAGCTGCTGGTACCTGGCGATCGTCGCTGCCGCGTCGGGGAAGCCGGCCAGCCGCGGCGCGCCGACGCCGTCACTGTGGTGCCGGTCCAGGTACAGGAACCAGGCAAGGTCCTCTTCTGGCTGGCCGATGGTGGCCAGCTCCCAGTCAAGCACCGCGACTGCCTTGCCTGCGGAGAAGATGATGTTGCCGATCCTGGCGTCGCCCCACAGCAGCACCGGCTCGGCGTCCTCGGCTGGCTGCCGCTCGCGCAGCCAGCGCAGCGCCGCCTCGGCCACCGGCACCTGGCCGTCGTAGGCCCAGTGCAGGTAGTGCTCGTAGTAGTTGAGCCGCTGGCTGAGCCCGGTCGGCCCGTAGCCGGGCTGGTTCACGAAACCCAGGTCAAGCCCGGCCACGTCGAGCGCATGCACCTGGGCCAGCACGCTGAGCCCGTCCCACCAGATGCTCTCCCGCTCCGCCGGGCTCACCTGAGTCAGCCAGCCGTCGGTGTGATACGGCGGCATGTCGGTCGGCACCTGGCCGTCGATCCTGCTCATCACGTAGAACGGCGCGCCGAGCACGGCAGGATCCGGCTCGTACCAGTGCACCGGCGGCACCGCGATCTGGGTGCCGGCCAGCTTCTGCAGCAGCCGGAACTGCTCGGCGAACCGCGGCTCAGGGAAGATCTGGAAGCCGGTGGGCGCGACCTTGGCCACCAGCCGCTCGTGCCGCCGCTCGCCGGCCGCGGTCAGCCAGCCGGCCTCGAACAGCAGCGTCTCCGCGGAGAACCCGGTGGTGGCCGGGGTCTGCACGGCCTCGACGCTGATCCGGGTCGCGCCCGGCAGCTGGCTCGGCAGCCACGCCTCGAGCCGTGACCTGGTGAGTTCTGGGTCGCGCTGGTCAGGAACTGGCACGGCGGTCGCCCCCAGAGCCGACAGAGAAGAATTGAAACACGTTCTACTGGCTGGCGCGGCCGTCGTCAACCTGGCCGGCATCCGCTCGGGCCGGCCCGAGCGAGTCGCGGGCCGCCGCCGCGCGGCGGAGATATCCTGACGGCGTCGGCAGGCATCACTTTGCAATCACCGTTTTGCATCGCGCAGGTCTCGGCCGCCGGGGCGGCTGCCGGGTGCTACCGGCCGACGGGCATGATCGGTGGATGCCGCAGCTGTCGCCGTGAGAAGCGGGGAGAAGCCACATTGGTCGAAGCCATGCTGCGCTCCATGCGCCGCAAGGCCGTCGGGCGGACGGCCGCCGCCGCGATGCGATACGCCGCGATGGGCTGGCCGGTGTGCG
>JASHQL010000133.1 GCA_030039155.1 Streptosporangiaceae bacterium
CGACCGGGCGGCTGCCGCAGGCCTCACGCCCGGCTAACCGGATGCAGCCCTCCCGGATGCCTGGCCCGACGGCGGAGAGCCAGCTGTGACCACGCCCCGGCCGGATTCGGCCGAGGCGCCACGTCGGCGGGCGTACGAGCGGTACATGCCGGCCGGCGAGCGAACTTCGACCGAGTTCGCGCTGGGCCTGGCAAGCCTGCCGTTCCTCGGCTCGGCCATCCGCCGCCGGGCCAAGCTGGTGCTGGCGATCACCGCCGTCGGCCTGCTCGCCGGGGCCGCCGTCTACCTGGTCGCGCCGCCGCCGTACCAGGCCTCGACCTCGCTGTACCTGTATCAGAACCCCACCGAGAACCCGATCGAGGCCATGCAGACCGACGTGGCGCTGGCGCAGACCCGCACCGTGGCCTTCAATGCGATGGCCAAGCTCGGGCTGACCGGCACCGAGACCGTGACGAAGTTCCTCGGTTCTTACACGGTGACGGCGCCCACCGACCGGGTCATGCAGATCACCGCCGGCGCCCCGTCAAGCGCCGAGGCGATCAAGCGGGCCACGGCGCTGGCGTCGGCGTTCCTGAAGTACCTGTTCAGCGAGCTGCAGACGCAGAAGTCCCTGGTGGTCGGCGCGCTGAGTGGCAAAATCGCCATCTACCAGCACCAGGTCAACTCGCTGTCGGCGTATATCGCGAAGGTCAAGGCCGAGCCCAAATCGAGCCAGCAGAAGGCCACGCTGGCGCACTACCAGAAGCTGTGGACCACCAACGACAAGACGCTGGTAGCCCTGCAGAAGAGTTCGCAGGGCTACGGGATCACGATCACCGAGATGATCGCGAGCAGCAAGGTGCTCGACGCGGCCGCCGCATTGCCCCAGTCGCACGTCCGGATACCGGCGGAGTACGCCGCGGCCGGGCTCTTCGCCGGCCTGGCGGCCGGCTTTGGCGTCGTCGCCATCGGGGCGCTGGCCAGTGACCGGCTGCGCCGTCGTGATGACGTGGCCCGCGCCCTCGGCGTCCCGGTCCAGCTCAGCATCGGCAGGCTGCAGCAGCGCCGGCTGTTCCGGCGAAGCCGGAGCCTGGCCGCCGCCCAGAACCGTGACCTGCACCGGATCGTCGCGATCCTGCGCGCCTCGCTGCCGCAGCGCCGTGGCCCGATTGCGATGGCCGTCGTGGCGGTGGACGACACGGAGGTCCCGGCGCTCGCCGTGCTCTCGCTGGCCCTCGCCAAGGCCAGGTCAGGCAGCCAGGTCATGATCGCCGACCTGACAGCCGACCGTGCCGCCGCCAGGCTGCTCGGCGTCTCGAGTTCCGGCGTCAGGATGTCCACCATCGAGGGCCAGCAGGTGATCGTGGCCATGCCGGAGGCCGGTGACGTCACGCCGGCGGGCCCGGTCAGGCAGTCGCCGCCGCCGCCGAGGACCCGGCCGGTCGGCCCCGCCCTCGAGGCTGCCTATGAGTCCGCCGATCTGCTGATCACGGTGGCCACCCTGGACCCGTCGGTGGGCGCTGACCACCTCGCGACCTGGGCGCACAGCGTCATCGTCATGCTGACCGCCGGCCGGTCCTCGGCGACCAAGGTGCTGGCCACCGGCGAGCTCATCAAGCTGTCAGGCGCACCACTGACCTCGGCCATCCTGCTCGGCGCCGATAAGAAGGACGACAGCCTCGGCGCCCTGCCGAGCCAGCCAGCACGGCACCGTGCGGACCGGCCGCAGGCCGCGGCCCAGCCGACCGGAGCGGCCAGCCGATGAGCCTGCCCGTTGCCGTCTTCCGCCCCGACCGGGCCACGCCCTGGCAGCGCTCGGCCGTGGCCAAGGAGCGGTCGGCGCACCGCAGGGTCGCGCTGTGCTGGGCATTCCTGCTGCTGAACACGCTGACCTTCTACCCGAAGACGTGGAGCGGCGAGCCGCTGGCGTTCCCGATCCCGTCGGTCGTCGGCAAGCTGGTCACCCAGGGCGCGCTGATTGTCGCGCTGCTGCTGGCACTGACCGTGAACCGCAGGATCGTGATCCGGCCGAACGTCTTCCTCTGCCTGCTCAGCCTGCTTGCCGTCGAGGCCTTCATCTCCGCGGGTCAGGCTGATCACGTCGGCACCATCTACCGGACGTTCCGGCTGGCGTTCTTCATCGCCACGATCTGGCTGCTGTCGCCGTGGTGGGGCCGGCGCGATCTGCTGCTGGTGCGCGCGCACCTGACCGTCGCCTACATCGTGCTCGGGTCGGTGCTGGCCGGCTTCCTGATCGCCCCGCACACCGCGTATGCCGCGCACCGGCTGGCCGGTGCGCTCTGGCCGACTCCGCCGACACAGGTGGCCGAGTTCGCCGCGGTCACCACCGGCATCGTGGTGGTGCTCTGGCTCGGCGGGGTCTTCGCCACCAAGTTCGCGCTGCCGATCGCCTCGGTCACGACCGTGATGTTGCTGCTCACCCACACCAGGACGGCGCTGGTCGCCATGGTGGGCGGGCTGCTGGTGGCTGGCCTGAGCCTGTTCGCGGTGCATGCCAGGGTCAGGAAGCTGTTCGCGTCAGCCAGCGTGGTGGTCTCCGTCGCATTCATCACGCTGTCCGGGTTCATCACGACCTGGCTGGCGCGCGGCGAGGACGAGAAAGAACTCACCGACCTGACCGGCCGCACCACGGTCTGGAGCGGCGTGGAGAACATGCCGCGCGACCGGTTCCAGGACCTGTTCGGCTTCGGGCTGTCCAACAAGTCGTTCAACGGCCTGCCGATCGACAGCAACTGGCTGGCCAGCTACCTCGACCAAGGGCTGGTCGGCATCGTCATCTCCGCGATCATGGTGCTGTACCTGCTGGTCTCTGCCTTCTTCCAGCCGCGCGGCGTGGCCAGGGCGCTTGGCATGTTCCTGGTCACCTACTGCCTGGCCGCCTCGTTCACCGAGACCGGCTTCAGCGACGCCTCGACCTACATGCTCTACCTGGTGCTCGCCGCCTCGCTGCTCGTGCGCACGCCGGAGAGCGAGAGCGAGACCACTTGAGGGTCATGGTGGTGCACAACCGGTACCGCTCGGCGGCGCCGAGCGGGGAGAACCGGGTCGTCGACACCGAGCGGCTGGCCCTGCTGTCGGCCGGCCATGAGGTGATCCCGTTCGAGCGGCAGAGCGACGAGATCGAGGACTGGCCGCGGGCGCGGCAGGCCATGCTGCCCGCCCGCGTGATCTACAGCCGGCAGGCCCGCCGTGACCTGGCCGGCGCGCTGGCCACGCATCG
>JASHQL010000134.1 GCA_030039155.1 Streptosporangiaceae bacterium
GGCCAGCCTGCCCGGCCGGAGCTGGCCGTCGGTCCGCGATGCGCGGGCGCTCGTCATCGGCGGCTTGCGGGTCCGCGGCCTGGTCTGGTGCCTGTCGATGCTGTGGGCGAGTATCGGAGCCGCCGGAGCCGGCTACTGCTTTCTCGTGACCACCAAGCCGTACACCGACTCGAGCATCTGGCTGCCTGGATGGAATACGGAACCCTTGGTGATCGGCCTTGCTGTGGCGCTAGCCGTGCTGGCATGGCTGGCGCTGCCGATTCCGGTCTTGGTCGCCGGGTTCATCCGGATCGGCGATCGGACGCCAGGCAGGTGGTTCTGTGCGGTTGCATGGGCCGGTGCATGGGGCGCGGGCTTCGAGCTGATGTACCTGGCCTATGCCTGGTCAAATTACCCATCGAGCCGTCTCGCCGAGGTATGCGGCATGGACGGGTGCAGGCTGAGTTACTACGGCCCGGCCGTGGTGAGCTGGGGAGAGCTGGCAATCTGCGCCGCGTGGCTGGCGCTTGGCGCGGCGATGAGCTGGATACTGGCCCGGCCCGCCAGCGTCGGGCTAGCCCGGCAGGCGGCTGTAGGCGACGGCAACCTCGGCGGCTAGCCCGGCGTTGTCGGCGATCAGCCGCTGGTTGACCTCGACGCTCTGGCCGCCGCTGAGGTCCTCGACCAGGGCGAGCACGGCGGGCGTGACCGCCTGGCCGGTGATGCCTGCCTCGCTGACCCGCTGCACCGCCTCGGCGAGCAGCGCCTCCAGGTCGACCCCGTCCACCGGCGGCCGGGTCAGCAGCAGCCCGGACGAGCCGGCCAGCTGCCAGTGCGTCGCGGCGATCGCGGCTGCCTCTTCGGCCTGGGACACGCTGGCCGACACCGGCGGCCCGCCGGTCGCGCTGAAGAACAGCGGCATGGTCGCGGTGTGCCAGCCGAGCACCGGCACGCCAAGGGTCTCGAGCAACTCCGCGGTCGCGGGCACGTCCAGGATCGACTTGGCGCCAGAGCACACGACCATGGCCTGGGTGCGCGCGAGCTCGGGCAGGTCGGCCGAGACGTCGAGGCTGTCGGCGAAGCCCCGGTGCACCCCGCCGATGCCGCCGGTGCCGACAAACCTGATGCCGACCGCACGGCAGACGGCCAGCGTGCCGCCGACGGTGGTGGAACCGAGCGCGCCCTGCACCACGCAAGCGGCGATGTCCCTGGCGCCCAGCTTGCGCGCGTCGCTGCCTGCGCCGGCGAACCTGGCAAGCTCATCGGCGGTCAGGCCGACCCGGATTGCGCCGTCGAGGACGCCCACCGTGGCCGGCGTTGCGCCAGCCGCCCTGACCCGGCGCTCTGACTCCTGCGCGGCGACCAGCCCGCGGCCGCCGGAGAACCCGTGCGACACCAGCGTGGTTTCCAGCCCGACGACCGGGTCGCCGCGACCCAGGGCAGCCGTTATTTCCTCGGTAACAAGCGGCGCGAACCTCACGGCATAGCCCCAATCTTGGCCACGGCCCGCGCCGCGGCGGTCAGGCCCAGCTCGATCCCGCCGACCAGGTACCCGGCAGCGAACGCGTCGCCGGCCCCGGTTGCGTCGACCGCGACCGTCGGCTTCGCCGGGTGCCGGGTGCCGGCCACCAGCACGCCGCCTGCGCCAAGCTTAACGATCAGCAGAGCCGCCGGAACCGGGCCAGCCAGCTCGGCCTCGGCCTGGTTGCCGAACACCACCTCGGGTCCGATCTCGTCGAGCAGCTCGCGGAACCTGGCGACCCCGCGCGACTCGATCACCGCGGTGGACGACAGGTCGATGCTGACTCCCGCCGACCGCGCCCGCGCGAACCTCGCCGCCGCCACGGCCGCGCCGCTGACCGCGTCCTCGGCCAGCGAGTAGCCGCTCAGGTGCAGCCATTCGCAGCCGTCCAGCCAGTCCGCGGTGACCTGGTCCGCACTGATCCGCATGCCGACGCCGCGGTCGGTCAGCATCGACCGCTGCTGACCGCCGTCGGACAGGCAGACCACCACGCCGGTGCCGCCGGGTACGACCGGGCCTGCCAGCTCGACCTTGCGCCTGGCCAGCTCGGCAGCGACGAGCTCGGCAGCGGGATCGGTCGCTCTGGCAGCGATCAGCCGGCTGCGGCCGCCGAGCTCGGTGATCCACGCAGCCACGTTGGCGCCCTGCCCGCCGACGCTCAGCGAGGTGGCCGCCGGCGTGTCGGTCTCCGGTGCCGGCAGCCCGGAGAGCTGGACTACCAGGTCGAGGTGCGCATCGCCGAAGACACAGATCATGTGACCAGTGTGCTTGCCGCGGGTGTGTAGCGTGATGCGCGGCACCGGCTGGCGCAGGTGATGCCTGCGGGTGACCTTCGTTCCCGTCATGAGGAGAATCAGCCCGGTGAAAGTCTTCCTTTCCACGGACATGGAGGGGACCGCAGGCGTTGTCGCCTGGGAACAGTGCGTCGGTGACGGGCCGCAGGCTGAGGCCGGCCGGCGGCTGCTGCTCGCCGAGGTCAACGCGGCCATCGAGGGCGCGGTGGCCGGCGGCGCGACTGACGTCGTGGTGAACGACTCGCACTCGACCATGCGCAACCTGCCGGCCGACCGGCTCGCCGGCGGTGCGTCCTACGTCTCCGGCGCGCACAAGCCGCTGTACATGATGCAGGGCCTGGACGACAGTTTCGGCGCCTGCCTGTTCGTCTCGTATCACGGTTCGGTCGGCGCGGCCGCCGGGCTGTCGCATACCTACAACCCGAACGCGGTGATCGAGGCGCGGCTGGACGGCAGGGTGACCGGCGAGGCGGGCATCAACGCCCTGGTCGCGGCGCACTACGGCGTGCCGGTCGTGCTGGTCACCGGGGACCGGTGCGCGTGCGACGAGACCGCGGCGCTGATCCCCGGCGTGCACAGCGCGGTGGTCAAGGAGCATGTCAGCCGCGTCGCCGCGCACAGCCTGCACCCGGAACTGGCATGCGAGCTGATCAAGTTGCAGGCCCGCGCTGCCGTGCAAACGGCAGCGGACGCGCCGCCGCCGCGGTTCGATCCCGGCGTGCTCGAGCTGTCGGTGCGGACCACCGACATCGCCGAGGCGGCAAGCTGGGTGCGCGGCGTCGACCGGACCGGGCCGCGCGAGCTGCGGATCCACGGGGACACGCACCTCGGCACGTACCGGTCGTTCTGCGCGGCAATCTTGCTGACCCGCACGGTGGCCGAGATCCGCTGACCGTCTGTAGGGTCGCGGTGGAGGTGCCATGAACGATCCGAGGGTGCTTTCCTTCCGGCCGACGGCCGAGCAGTATGCGTGGACGTTCGGCGGGGCGGCGCCGGTCGCGACGATCTCGCCAGGCACCGTGCTTGAGCTGTGGACCGAGGACTGCTTCGCCGGCCGGGTGCGGGGCAAGGACGACCTGGTCTCGCAGGTGTGCGAGTTCCCGTTCCTGAACCCGCAGACCGGGCCGTTCTACGTCGAGGGCGCACAGCCCGGCGACACCCTTGCCGTGCATTTCGTGTCGATCGAGCCGGCCAGGGAATGGGCGGCGTCGAGCACGGTGCCGCTGTTCGGCGCGCTCACCGCCACCCACCTGACCGCGACCCTGCAGGACCCGCTGCCCGAGGTGGTGTGGATCTGGGACCTTGACCGGTCCGCCGGCCTTTGCCGCTTTACCGCGCGGGACAGCGCCGTGGTCGCCGACCTGCCGATGAATCCGATGCACGGCACGGTCGGGGTGGCGCCGGCCAATCTCGAGGTGCGGTCTGCGCTGGTGCCGGACGCGTTCGGCGGCAACATGGACACGCCGGAGATGCGCGCGGGCGTGACCTGCTATCTGGGCGTGAACGTGGCCGGCGGGCTGCTGTCGATCGGCGACGGGCACGCCAGGCAGGGCGAGGGCGAGACCTGCGGGGTCGCGGTGGAATGCGCGATGAACACCGTGCTGGTGGTCGACCTGCTCAAGGGCGTGCGGACGCCGTGGCCGCGGCTCGAGTCCGACACGCACATCATGTCGACCGGATCGGTCAGGCCGCTGGAGGACGCGTTCCGGATCGCGCAGCTCGACCTGGTGCAGTGGGTCTCGGCGTGCTGCGGGCTGTCGCCGCTCGACGCCTACCAGTTCGTCAGCCAGGCGGTCGAGGCGCCGCTGGCCAACGTCGTCGACACGAACTACACCTCGGTCGCCAAGCTGCGCAAGGACTGGCTGCCGGGGGCGGGCCGCGGTGCGGTCATGCGCGGCATGCACCATCATCTGCGCGAGGTGGCGCGGTCCTACCTGGCGTGATGGCGGTGCTTGCGGTGTAGCCGCCGGCTTGCGCCGGGCCTGCGCGTGCCGTGCCGGTGGCCGGGCTGCAGGATGGCGAACACCACCACGTTGCTGAGGTAATGGCCGGTGGCCTCGTCGAAGGTGCCGCCGCAGGTGA
>JASHQL010000135.1 GCA_030039155.1 Streptosporangiaceae bacterium
GTGGCGGTCAAGGCTGGCAGCAACAGCCCGGACGGCGCCTGGTCACAGCTGAAGTACGAGGGCGGGGTGCACCGCGTGCAGCGCGTGCCAGTCACCGAGTCGCAGGGCCGGATCCATACCTCTGCTGCCGGGGTGCTCGTGCTGCCCGAGGCTGACCCGGTCGAGGTCACCATCGATCCTGCCGACCTGCAGATCGACGTCTTCCGCTCGTCAGGTCCTGGCGGGCAGAGCGTGAACACCACCGACTCGGCCGTGCGGATCACGCACAAGCCGAGCGGCCTGGTGGTGTCCTGCCAGAACGAGAAGAGCCAGCTGCAGAACAAGGAACAGGCCATGCGGGTGCTGCGGGCCAGGCTGCTTGCCGCGGCGCAGGAACAGGCCGCGGAGCAGGCGGCCGCCGAGCGGCGCAGCCAGGTCGCGACCGTGGACAGGTCGCAGCGGGTGCGCACCTACAACTTCCCGGAGAACCGGATCAGCGACCACCGGATCGGGTTCAAGGCCTACAACCTGGACCAGGTCATCGACGGTGACCTGACCGCGGTGATCAGCGCGCTGACCGAGGCGGACAGGGCGGACAAGATCGCCGGGGCCGACGAGGAATGACCGGCAGCCGCCCGCTGCCCGACGGCCGGCCATGAGCCTGCTGCTTGACGAGATCGCGCTGGCCACCGCCAGGCTGGCCGAAGCGGGCGTGGAGTCGCCGCGGGCCGACGCCGAGCTGATCGCCGCGCACCTGCACGGGGTCAGCCGGGGCGAGCTGCACCTGGTCCCTGACGACGAGTTCGACCCGCGGTACTGGGACGAGATCGCGCGCCGGGCAGCCCGCGAGCCGCTGCAGCACATCACCGGGCTTGCCTACTTCCGCTACCTGGACCTGGAGGTCGGGCCGGGCGTCTTCGTGCCGAGGCCGGAGACCGAGGTGCTGACCGGCTGGGTCATCGACAAGCTGGCCACGCTGGACGTGGCCGAGCCGGTCGTCGCCGACCTGGGCACCGGATCCGGCGCGATCGCGCTCGCGGTGGCCCAGGAGGTACCGCAGGCGCGGGTGCACGCGGTCGAGGCTGACCCGCTGGCCAGGCAGTGGACCGAGCGGAACATCGCCAGGGTGGCGGCCGCCGCGCCGCACACGGCTGGCCGGGTGACGCTGCACGACGGCGACTTCGAGACGGCACTGGCCGGCCTGGCTGGCGCCGTGGACCTGGTGGTCAGCAACCCGCCGTACATCCCGGTCGGGTCATGGCTGCCGCCAGAGGTGGCCGAGTACGACCCGGCGACCGCGCTGTGGGGCGGCGGAGCCGACGGCCTTGACGCCGTCCGGGTGGTGCAGCGGGTGGCCCGCGGGCTGCTGCGGCCCGGCGGGTCCGTCGCCGTCGAGCACGGCGCCCGGCAGGGCCCTGCGGTCTACTGGATCTTCGCCGAGGAGCGCGGCTGGCGGGAGACTCGCAACCACCAGGACCTGGCCGGGCTTGACCGGTTTGTCACCGCGACGTGGCCCGGCGGCCTGTCTGGCGTGACAGGATGATCGGTTATGAGCGCCTGGTTTGACTGCGCCGACGAGGCTCAGCGCACGGCCGGCCTGGAGGCCGCTACCGACGCCGTGCTGAACGGCGAACTCGTGGTCCTGCCGACCGACACCGTCTACGGCATCGGCGCGGACGCATTCAGCCCGGCGGCGGTGACCCGGCTGCTCGCGGCCAAGGGCCGCGGCCGTGACATGCCGCCGCCCGTGCTGGTCGGCACGGTGCGTGCGGCGACCGCGCTGGTCGAGGACTTCGGGCCGTACGGGTATCAGCTCATCGACGAGTTCTGGCCGGGCGGGCTGACCCTGGTCTGCCGCGCCGCCAGGACGCTGAACTGGGATCTTGGCGACACCAAGGGCACGGTGGCGGTCAGGATGCCGCAGCACGACGTGGCGCTGGCGCTGCTGCAGGAGACCGGGCCGATGGCAGTCAGCAGCGCGAACCTGACCGGCTCGCCCGCCGCCACGACAGCCGCGGAAGCCAGGGATCAGCTTGGCGACCTGGCCGCCGTCTACCTGGACGGCGGCCCGTGTGCCGACAGCGCGCCGTCGACGATCGTGGATCTCACCGGTGACCAGCCAAAACTGCTGCGCAGAGGGGCTATCTCGATCGGTAAGCTGCGGGAGATCGCCGCCGTGGTGACCAGCGGCGGCGCGGCCGCGCAGTCATGAGGTTGAACTGCGCCGACGGTGCCATACAGTGGCCCTGATGCGCCCTTGTCCCATCGGCCGTCCCGTGCGCACCTGGTGAACCAGTGAGCGAGAGAACTGTCTAGATGAACGGCAACGCGGTGCCGTACGTCCTGGCGCTGCTGGTAGCGGCGGCTGTCAGCTATGTGCTGACACCGCTGGTCCGCCGTTTTGCCATCAAGGTCGGCGCGATGCGCGCGCCCAGGGACCGCGACGTGCACGTGCAGCCGATCCCGCGGCTCGGCGGGCTGGCCATGTTCGCCGGCCTGGCGGCCGGACTGCTGGTGGCCGAGCACCTGGCCAAGCTGAGCAGCGCGTTCGACGGCACGCACATGATCGCCAGCCTGCTGCTGGCCGGCGGGCTGATGGTGCTGATCGGCGCCATCGACGACCGGTGGGGGATGAACTGGGTCAGCAAGCTGGCCGCTCAGGTGGCCGCGGGCGCGATCCTGGTGGCCAACCACACCGAGATCGACTGGATCCCGCTGCCGCACGGGCAGATCTTCGCCCCGACGCCGAACCAGTCCATGCTGCTGACGATCCTGCTGGTCGTCGCGACCGTGAACGCGGTCAACTTCATCGACGGCCTTGACGGGCTGGCGGCCGGCATCGTGGCCATCGCCGCGGTCTCGTTCTTCCTCTACTACTACTCGCTGACCTCGAAGATCCACCTGCCCGGCGGGGCCGGCCCGGCGCTTGCCTCTGCCGTGCTGGCCGGCGTCTGCCTCGGCTTCCTGCCGCACAACTTCCATCCGGCCAGGATCTTCATGGGCGACTCCGGCTCGTACCTGCTCGGCCTGGTGCTCGCCTACGCGCCGATCCTGGCGATCGCCTCGATCCCGTCCAGGAGCCTGACCGACACCTTCGCCTACCACGCGGGGGCGTTCAACCGGTTCGCGGTCATCCTGCCGCTGCTGCTGCCGGCCGCCATCCTGATCATCCCGTACGCGGACATGGGGCTCGCGGTGGTGCGCAGGACCAGGGCCGGCATGTCGCCGTTCGCGCCCGACCGCAAGCACCTGCATCACCGGCTGCTCGACATCGGCCACTCGCATCGTTCGAGCGTGCTGATCATGTACCTGTGGGCGGCGCTGTTCTCCGGGACGGTCGTCTTCCTGTCGATCGTGAAGACCCAGCTGTTCGTGTTCGGCATCATCACAGCGGTCGCGGTCCTGGCCCTGATGCTGATGTCGATGCCACGGCTGCGCTGGTGGCGGCGGGCCAAACCAGCAGCAAGGCCGACCGCCAGGCCGGGCCGTCCCGGCCAGGCACC
>JASHQL010000136.1 GCA_030039155.1 Streptosporangiaceae bacterium
CGCCGCGATGGGCTGGCCGGTGTGCGCCGGCGCCTACCTGCCAGGCCGGGCGCACCCGGCGGCAGGCCGCGGCTGTTCCTGTGACCGGATCGGCTGCCCGGCGCCAGGCGCTCATCCGATGTCCCCGGCCTGGCAGCTGCAGGCAAGCGCGAACCCCGCGCTGGTCGGCCAGTGGTGGGGTGCGATGCCAGAGGCCAACGTGGTGCTGGCGACCGGCAGGGTATTCGACGTGCTTGACGTGCCGGCCAAGGTCGGCACCGCGGCCATCGCCAAGATGGAGCGGTCAGGAATCAGGCCAGGCCCGGTCGCGCTCAGCGCGGGGAACCGGGCCCTTTTCTTTGTGCTCACCAGGGGCGCACCGGCCGACGAGGAAGAGTGGTGGTCCTGCCACCTGGACTGCGAGCCGGAAGAGGTCGCCGACGTGGCCGGGCTGCGCTGGCACTGCCGGGACAGCTACGTGCTCGGCCCGCCGTCCAGGTACGGCAGCGGCATGATGGCGCGCTGGCTGATCGATCCCGACTGCCACCCGCTGCCCGACGGCCTGCGGCTGCTCGAGGTGCTCGCCGACGCCTGCGAGGAGCTCGGCTGATGGCAGGAGAAGGCCAGCGGACCCGCTCGGCCGAGCTGTTCCGGCGTGCCCTCGAGGTCATTCCAGGCGGGGTGAACTCGCCGGTGCGCGCGTTCGGCTCGGTGGGCGGCACGCCGGTGCTGATGGCCAGCGGCAACGGCGCCTACCTCACCGACGTGGACGGCAACAGCTACGTGGACCTGGTCTGCTCCTGGGGCCCGATGATCCTCGGCCACGCGCACCCCGCCGTGGTGCGCGCGGTGCAGCAGGCGGCTGCCCGCGGCACCTCGTTCGGCACCGCGACGGCCGCCGAGGCCGAGCTGGCCGCGGAGATCACCAGCCGCGCACCGGTGCAGATGGTCAGGCTGGTGAACTCGGGCACCGAGGCGACGATGACCGCGCTGCGGCTGGCCCGCGGCTACACCGGCAGGCGGGTGGTGCTGAAGTTCGCCGGCTGCTACCACGGCCATGTGGACGCGCTGCTGGCCGCCGCAGGCTCCGGCGTTGCCACCTTCGGGCTGCCCGACTCGCCCGGGGTGACCGGCGCGGTCGCCGCGGACACGATGGTGCTGCCGTACAACGACGGCGAGGCGGTCCGGCAGGCGTTCGCGGCAACCGGCGACCAGATCGCCTGCGTGATCACCGAGGCCTGCCCGGCCAACATGGGCGTGGTGCCGCCCGCAGCCGGGTTCAACGAGCTGCTGGCGGCGCTGTGCGCGGAGCATGGCGCGCTGCTGATCATGGACGAGGTGCTCACCGGGTTCAGGGTCACCCAGGCGGGCTGGTACGGCAGGGAGGGCGTGGCCGGCGACCTGATGACCTTCGGCAAGGTGATGGGCGGCGGGCTGCCGGCTGCGGCGTTCGGCGGCCGCGCCGAGATCATGAGCAGGCTCGCTCCGGCCGGCCCGGTCTACCAGGCCGGGACGCTGTCGGGCAACCCGCTGGCGACCGCGGCCGGGCTCGCCACGCTGCGCGAGTGTGACCGCGAGGTGTACGCGCGGGTGGACCGGGCCGCCGCCGCCGTGGCCAAGCTCGCGGCCGACGCGCTGACCAGCGCGGGCGTGCCATTCCGGCTGCAGGAAGCTGGCAGCCTGTTCTCGTTCTTCCTCGGCGTGCAGGATCCGGTACGCGACTTCGGCGCGGCCAGGGCGCAGTCGTCGGCTGCCTATGCCGCTTTCTTCCACGCGATGCTCGACCACGGCGTCTACCTGCCACCCTCGCCGTACGAGGCCTGGTTCGTGTCCGCGGCGCACGACGACGAGGCGATCAGCAAGATCGCCGACGCGCTGCCCGCGGCCGCGGGCGCGGCGGCCGGCGTGCTCGGCTGACCGCCGGTTCGTTCCTGGTCTTGCCGCGGTTGCCTGCAGATTCCGTGTCGGCTCCCTAGCGGGAGCTGCCGCCCCGTTGCCAGGATGTGCAACGGGGCAGCCGGGCGCAGGGCCCGGATCAATCCGGAGGGAAGCCAGATATGGCTGTTCGCAACGTCATCAGCACACTGAACGCCGACGGCACCGAGGTGATGGGGCCCGGCATCCTGATGTACCACTATCCGGGCAACGACATCATGAACGGCAGCCTGCTGACCGTGGAAAGCAACCACTTCTGCGTGCTGAAGTCACGCGGCGCGATCCTCAACGTCTACGAGACCGGCCAGTACCCGGTGGAGACGCCGCAGCGCCCGCTGCTCGGCAACTTCCAGCAGGCGTTCTATGGCGGCCAGTCGCCGTGGCAGTACGAGGCGCTGTTCATCGCCCGGGCCAAGAGCGTGGTCAAGGCGCAGGGGGTGGCTCTGTCCCGCGAGCTGGCCGAGCTGGTCTACGACGTGGACTACTACGTGCACGTGGACAGCAAGGAGGACGCGGTCAAGCTGGTCACCCACATGCCCTACCAGGGCCACGTGCTGACCACCGAGATGCTGAACGCCTACGCCGGCCCGGTCGTCGAGCAGGCCATCAACCAGCTCGTTCAGGTCACCCCGCTGGAGCAGGTCAACGAGCGGATCCACGACATCACCGAGCTGGTCCGCGGTCACCTGCAGGACTTCCTGTCCGTGTACGGCGTGCTGCTGAACGACGTCAAGGTGCTCA
>JASHQL010000137.1 GCA_030039155.1 Streptosporangiaceae bacterium
CAACGCAGCGCGACCAGGCGGCCGCGGCCGGGGCGGACCAGGCCCAGGACGGCAAGCGGCGGATCAGGACCGGCCGGAACCTCCCTGCCGCCATCGGCGTCGGCTTGCTGCTCGGCGGGCTGGTCGTGCTGACGCTGTTCACGGTCAAGGTCACGTTCCTGATCCTGGTGGCGATCATGGTGGGGATCGCGATCTGGGAGTTCAGCCGCGGTCTGGCCTCCCGCAACATCCACCTGCCGTTCATCCCGATCATCGTCGGCGGGGCCGCCATGATGGCGCTTGCCTACTGGCACGGGGAACGGCCCGCCCTGGTGACGGTCGCCCTCACCTTCGCCGCCGTGCTTGCCTGGCGGCTCGGCGGCGGCCCGCAGCATTACCTGCGTGACGTGAGCGCTGGCTCGGTCGCGCTGCTCTACCTGCCCACGATGGCGATCTTCGTTTCGCTGATGCTCGCCGAGCCCGACGGCAACCGGCGCGCGCTCATCTTCGTGGTGCTCAGCGTGTGCAGCGACACCGGCGGTTACTTCGCCGGCATCCTGACCGGCCGGCACTTGCTGGCGCCGACGATCAGCCCGAAGAAGACCTGGGAGGGGCTCGCCGGGTCGCTGGCGCTGTGCCTCGCGGCCGGCGGGATCTTGCTGCCCGAGCTGCTGAACGGGCAGGTCTGGCAGGGCCTGCTCCTCGGCCTTGCCGCAGTCGCCGCCGCGACGCTCGGCGACCTGGTCGAGTCCATGATCAAGCGCGACCTGCAGATCAAAGACATGGGCTCGCTGCTGCCGGGCCACGGCGGCATCATGGACCGGATCGACTCGTACCTGGTGCTGGCCCCGGTCGTCTGGCTGCTGCTGTCGCTGTTCGTCAGCAACGGGCACGCCAGCTAGCTGATCACCCAGCTTCTGCGCTGTGCCGCCAACTGCGTGATCAGGCTGGCTGAGCCACGCTCACGGGCGAGCCGTCGTTCCCGTTCCCCGATCGGAACGATCCAAAGCCAGCGGACCGGCTCCTCGCCGACGGTGTAGCCCGACATCTTCGGGCCCTCGGGGCCTGGCAGCCTGGTCGGGTCGTCGAGCAGCAGCACCGCCTCGTTGCCGCCGCCGAGCGGGAACGTGCTCGGTTCGTGATACCAGGGAATGCTGTGCCCGGCCCCGAGCCAGGTCATCTCCCGCCACGGATACTGCGCCAGCCAGAGGAAGATCCGCGCGGCGCTCGCGCTCGGCATCGTGGTGGCCAGCGCGAGCTCGATCCTGGACCGCCCGGCCGCGCCCTCGCCGGTCTGCTCGACGACCGGCATCCGCTGGCAGCTCATCCCGACCGTGGACAGCACGGTGAACGGCCGGCGTGGCGTCGGCGGCCGCTCCGACACCCCGACAGCGGGCATCTTGCCGCCGCCGACGTCCCAGTACTGGCCGCCGGGCCCGAGCCTGGCCAGCAGGTGGCCGAGCACGCCCTGCTGGAACGACGCCCAGGCGCCCGGTGAGGACCGCCAGCCCCAGAACGCCTCGGCCTGCGCGATCCGCGGCCCGAGCCCTTCGAGCGCGTCATCGAGCGACCAGCCGAACGGCGTCTGCCCGATGATGTCCCTGGCATAGCCGGGCATGCCCTTGGCGAGGCTGGACCAGCCTGGGATCACCGCGAGCGGCCTGTCGTGTTCGAGCAGCGCGACGCCGTCGCCTTCCTCAAGCCAGACCGCGCGCAGCGCGTCGGGCTCCAGAGCCGGCCGTCCGGTAGGAGTCCTGGTGTGCTCGGCCGGCATCTCCGGCGCCTGCCCAGCATCGAGCCTGGCAGCGTCCACCTTCTGCGGCGCCTCCAGGTGGTTCGCTACCCAGGTCGCGGCGATGACACCGGACTTGTCGTGCAGGTACGCGGCGGTGGTCGCGCCGTCGTACTCCACCACGAGCCGGCGGCTGCCGTACGGGCTCACGCTGTCCAGCAGCGCCGCAGGCGGGCCAGCACCAGGACTCCCCGCGGATATCCTGGTGTGACTAGTTCCTCGGCGCAGCGTCGGCACAGTAGTGCAATCTACCGACTTGCTGCTGGTCAGCGCACCTGCCAGCAGATCACCCCGAGGCCGGACTTTTTATCATTATGGGAACGAAGGACTCGTGGCTGGTGCCGCTCATCAGGCTCGATCTGGCCCGCTGCCGGTTCAGCTCGCTGCCGGTCGCAGCCAGGCCAGGCGCCCGCGACCGCCGAGACACCTGGCTGACCTGGACCTAGCCGGGCGCAGGGCTGCGGTGCAGGAACTCGGCCAGCCAGGTTTCCGGGCTGACCAGCTGTCCAGGCATTACTTCGCCAGGCTGACCGACGAGCCCGCCGAGATGACCGACCTGCCAGCCGGGCTGCGCGAGCAACTCGGCAGCGCGCTGTTGCCCAGGCTGCTCACCGCGCAGCGGGAGCTGGCCTGTGATGAGGGCATGACCCGCAAGACCCTGTGGCGCGCGCACGACGGCGTGTTGCTCGAGTCGGTGCTGATGCGCTACTCGGACCGGGTCACCATGTGCATCTCGTCACAGGCTGGCTGCGGGATGGCCTGCCCGTTCTGCGCGACCGGGCAGGCCGGGCTCACCCGGAACCTGTCCACCGGCGAGATCGTGGCCCAGGTGTTCGCCGGGGCCAGGGCGCTGGCCGGCGGCACGCTGCCTGGCGGGCCAGGCCGGGTGTCGAACGTGGTGTTCATGGGCATGGGCGAGCCGCTGGCGAACTACGCCAGCGTGCTTGCCGCGGTCAGGAGGATCACCGACCCGGCGCCGGCCGGCCTCGGCATCTCCCAGCGGGCGGTTACCGTGTCCACCGTGGGCCTGGTGCCGGCCATCCAGCGGCTGGCCGCCGAGGGACTGTCGGTCCGGCTCGCGGTGTCGCTGCACGCGCCTGACGACCAGCTCAGGGACGAGCTGGTGCCCGTCAACCGGCGCTGGAAGATCGCGACCGTGCTCGATGCGGCATGGGCGTACGCGGCGGCGACCGGCCGCCGCGTGTCCATCGAGTACGCGATGATCAGGGACGTCAACGACCAGGCCTGGCGCGCCGACGCGCTCGCCGACCTGCTGGCCGGGCGGCTCGCGCACGTGAACCTGATCCCGCTCAACCCGACGCCAGGCTCCAGGTGGACGGCATCGGAGCCGGCCGTGGCGGCCGAGTTCCAGCGCCGGATCGCCGCCCGCGGGATTCCGATCACGGTCAGGGACACCCGCGGCACCCAGATCGACGGCGCCTGCGGCCAACTTGCCGCATCGTCGAGCTAGTTCCTGTCTGCCCCCAGCGACTTTTCATCGATTCTGGTTACCCGAATGTGCTATTTGCGTGGTATGTAACAACCAGAATCGATGAAATGTAGGTTGAGCCGGGCCGGGACGGGGGTGCTGGCCGGCGCCGCTGTACGTTAACGGCCATGTCCTGGTTGGCCGACTTCCGGCGGCGGCGCAGCTTGCTCACCGCGAACCTGCTGCACCATGCCTGGCAGCGGATTCAGCAGGCCGGGGTGGTCACCGCGGCCTCGCAGGCGGGCCGCCGGTTCGCCGCGTTCGGGCCGCGCTCGATGCTGGCGTTCCCTGTCGGCTCGGTATACGGCGAGCAGTGGATCTCAATCGGTAACGAGACCATGGTCGCGGATCACGTCACGATCTGCGCCGGGATGGCGCCAGGGCACGACCTCGGTCCCGATCCGGTGCTGCGGATCGGCGACCGGTGCGTGATCGGCCGCGGCAGCCACATCGTCGCGCACCACTCCATCGACATCGGCTCGGACGTGTTCACCGGGCCGTACGTCTATATCACCGACCAGAACCACCAGTACGCAGATCCGGACCTGCCGATCGGCAGGCAGTGGCCGGTGAATTCGGCGGTGACCATCGGCGCTGGCTGCTGGCTGGGCACCGGCACGGTCATCCTGCCCGGCTCCCGGCTCGGCCGGAACGTGGTGGTCGCGGCCGGCTCGGTGGTTCGCGGCGAGGTGCCAGATCACTGCGTGGTGGCCGGCGTGCCGGCCAAGGTGGTGCGCAGCTACGTGCCGGGAGACGGCTGGTCGCGGCCTGCCGCGCGCGCGTCCAGCACCGCCTAGCTCGGCCATCAAGCCGAGCGGCGGTCGGACTGCCGCCGGCCTGGCCTGTCTGAGCCTGGCCTGTCGGAGGCGGGCGGGCCCTGCTTGGGGCCTGACCTGTCGGGGGCGGGCGGGTCCTGCTGGCGGCCTGGCCTGTCGGGGGCGGGCGGGTCCTGCTGGCGGCCCGGCCCGGCTGACGCCGGCGGGCCACGCTGCTGGTCCGGCCGGTCCGAGGGTCGGTCTTGCCGGCCTACGCTCCGCCCGGTGCCCGGCTGCGGCTGGCCGGTTCCCCGCGCCTCGTCCCAGCCGCCCTGGGTGAGCCGGACACCGGACCAGAGGCTGCCGTCGTCGGCAGCCTGGGCCTGGTGTGCCGACGCCCGTACCGCACGCTCGATCAGCTCGACGGCTTGCGCGGTCGCCACCAGCCTGGCCCCCTCGGCCCGGTAGGCGTCGAGCACGGCGGCCATGGCCGCGGGCGGCAGGTCGCCGCCCAGGTCGGCCCGCGCCGACCGGTAGGCCTGCCGCGCACCCTGCACGCAGGCGTTCGCGTGATGCCTGGCCAATGTCGCCAGCGCGACCGGGTGCCGCACCAGCACCCCGTGCAGCCGGTAGTCGGGCGGCACCACGTCGAGCAGCCAGGCCGTTGCGGTGCGCTCGAAGCCCTCGCTGCCCGGCGGGTGCACCCCGGCCGGCCAACCATCGGGGAGTTGCGCTACCACGTTCGACAGTCTAATGCTGATCGAACACATTTTCCATAGATGCTCGCTGGCCTGTGCGACCGTCGCGAGCGTCAAGCCGGTGCACGCTTCGCCGGAATCCGCAGACCCGGCATGTTCTGCGCTGGTTCGCGCCGATGCCGGCTCGCAGCGCCAACCTGCGGCCCGGATCCCAGCGGACTCAGCTCCGGGTAACCGGTCGCCTGGCTTGACATACTTGACCGTCATGGACCCCGGCAACGGCGGCAATCTGACGCAGCTCGAGGAGCTGGTGGCCGATCTTGGCGGGCCGCTGAGCAGCGGCGGCGGCATGCTCGGCTGGGCGACAGCAGGCGACCTGACCGAGGTGCCGGCCGAGGTTTACCGGGTGGTCGGCGAGTCCGGGCTGCTGGCGGACGGCGATCCGCGGGTGCGCAAGGCGCTGCGGCTGCGGACCGAGGTCGATCCCAGGCTGCGTCAGGAGGCCAGCATTCCGGCCGACGCCGATGCGCTGATGGAGCGGCTGTGGGAGATCGACGAGGATGCGGCGATCGACCTGCTGGTAAGCCTCGCCGAGAGCAACCGGCCACGGCGGCAGCGGCTGCAGCGGCGGCAGCGTCAGCCGGATCCGCAGGACACCTTCGAGGAACTGGCCAGGCTGGCTGGCCCGGACGTCCGGTGGTGGACGAACACCGACCTGACGAGATGGAACCCGATTACCCAGCACACATTCGATGCGATCATCGTCGGCGCCGGCAACGGCGTCATCGTGACGCTGATCGCCTTTGACGGCGGAGAATGACGGCTACCTGCTCATGCCCGCCAGGCTGAGCGCACGCTGGCCCGGCGTGGTTCTGGCTGGCAGCGCCGCCGGCACCGGCCAGACGGCTGGATGCTCGATCACCGGCTGCCGCGACGGCGCGTATCCGGTCAGGGCGCGCCTGGCGCGGCGTACCACACGGGCACGCCGCGCCGAAGCGGCTTCTAGCTGCTTGTCGCGCACCTGATCGGCGGCGATCGCAGCGATCAGAACCGGATGCATCTGAAGTTCCTCCTTGACCCCCGGCCACGGGCGTGGCCCGGCGAACTCTACGTTCGCGGTAAGCAGCCGGTCCGGCATCGGGAGGACGCCTTATATCCAGGCCGGCTCCGGCTTAGCCGGTCCTATTCGCGGGACGCCACCAGGCGTGGCGCAGGGCATAGCCGCGGGCTGGCAGGCGTTCCCTTCGAAGGGCACATAGAATTGACGCCAAGCCGTAGTCCCGGCGCTTCCCCTAGTTACGGAGCTTTCTTCGCATGCCTGCCGCTGATCTCGCCAGCCGAGACGACCTGCGCAACGTGGCGATCGTCGCGCACGTCGACCACGGCAAGACGACGCTGGTGGACGCCATGCTCTGGCAGTCAGGCGCGTTCCGGGCCGGCGCCCAGGTGGCCGAGCGGGTGCTCGACTCCGGTGACCTGGAGCGGGAGAAGGGCATCACGATCCTGGCCAAGAACACCGCGGTGCAGCATGGCGGGCTGACCATCAACATCGTGGACACGCCAGGGCACGCCGACTTCGGCGGCGAGGTCGAGCGCGGGCTGGCCATGGTGGACGGCGTGCTGCTGCTGGTCGACGCCAGCGAGGGGCCGCTGCCACAGACCAGGTTCGTGCTGCGCAAGACGCTCGAGGCCAAGCTGCCGGTGATCCTGGTGATCAACAAGGTGGACCGGCCCGACGCCAGGATCGCCGAGGTCGTGGACGCCTGCTACGAGCTGTTCATGGACCTGGACGCGACCGAGGACCAGATCGAGTTCCCGATCGTGTACGCCTCGGCCCGCGCGGGCCGCGCGTCGCTGAACCGGCCGCAGGACGGCTCGCTGCCGGACTCGCCCGACCTGGAGCCGCTGTTCACCGTGCTGCGCGACACCGTGCCGGCGCCGAGCTACGACCCGACTGCGCCGCTGCGCGCCTGGGTGACCAACCTGGACGCCTCGTCCTACCTGGGCCGGATCGCGCTGTGCCGGATGTTCAGCGGCGAGATCACCAAGGGCCAGCAGGTGGCCTGGTGCCGCAGGGACGGGTCGGTGGAGCGCGTCAAGATCACCGAGCTGTTCCGCACCGAGGCGCTTGACCGGGTGCCTGCCCAGTCCGCCGGGCCTGGCGACATCATCGCGGTCGCCGGGATCAGCGAGATCACCATCGGCGAGACGCTGGCGGATCTGGACGACCCGAGGCCGCTGCCGCTGATCACCGTGGACGAGCCCGCGATCTCGATGACCATCGGGGTGAACACCTCGCCGCTTGTCGGCCAGTCCAAGGGCTCCAAGGTCACCGCCAGGATGGTGAAGGACCGGCTGGACCGCGAGCTGGTCGGCAACGTGTCGCTGGTGGTCAACCAGACCGCCCGGCCGGACACCTGGGAGGTGCAGGGCCGCGGCGAGCT
>JASHQL010000138.1 GCA_030039155.1 Streptosporangiaceae bacterium
CGTACCAGGGCAGCGCGACGGCATACAGCCCGTCGCCGACGTTCGACACGAACTGACCGGTGGCCAGCATCCGGAAACGCCGCGACGCGAGCGCCGGGAAGGCACGTTCCGCGCCGCTGAGCAGTGCCTGCCGCCTGGTTTGCCGCCCGGTCACGATCCTGGCCGATCCGGCGGCCCGAACATCGGGATGAACTCGATGTTCCCCTGTACCGGCCGCGCGCCGGCCGGCCGGGCACGCCCGGCAAACCGGATCAGCGGCACGTAGAGCGCGCGGATCTGCTCCCGCAGCTCCGCCAGCTCGGCCGCGGTCAGGTACAGGACAGTTCTGTCCGTGCCCGCGGCATGCCGCCAGTCCGCCGGGTACTCGTCCTCGGCGGCCAGGTAGCGGCCGCGGACTTCCGCCTGATGTTGATCAAGATTGTGCTCGAGCACCCTGGCGGCCATGAGCGCCACCGGATCATCCAGCTCTTCGATCCGCGTCGACACGACCTTCACCCGCCAGGGCCGCTCCCGCCCGTTCGCCGCGGCTAGCGGATCCTGCTCGACAAAGCCGTACCGCGCAAGCTGCCGCAGGTGATAGCTGCAAGCCGACGGCGAGAGGCCGACCACGGCAGCGCACTCGGTAGCCGTGGCCGGGCCCTCCAACCCCAGGTGCTGCCACATCGCGATCCGGGCCGGATGCGCCAGCGCCCGCATGGTCTCCGGATCCGTCAGCCGGACAGTCGTCAGCCCCGCATGCTCATCAGATCTGAAGGACATATTTCGAAACGATCCCTTCAGATCATCGAATTGTCAAGCCCCTACCGGGCCCACCGAACCCCAGATCAGGCGGCGAGCTAGCGTCTGCGTACGTGCTTTCAACCCCTTGAGGTCCGGAGCGCTCGCCGCATACCCAAGCCCGGTGCCGGCGGGACGCGGCAGCGGGCGTAACCGTTGCGGTGGGTGGCAGGTCTACGGCGCAGCAACGGGCCAGCGAATGGTGATCCGTGTGCGGACCCGTGCCAGCCCGCAGAGCGTTCCGCCGGCACCGGGCGACCGGAAGAAAGGGCTGAACGAGCTAGCCAGCAGCCAGCCGCAGCGCCCGCTCCGGCGACATCGACCCGAGCAACCGCTCCAACGCGACCTCGACATCCTCGCGCCAGGACAGCGCCGTCTTCAGCTCGAGTCGCAGCCTCGGGTAGCGGTGATGCGGCCTGACCGTCTTGAATCCGACCGCCAGCAGGAACTCGGCCGGCACGATGCACGACGGCGTGTTCCAGTTCAGGTCGCCGAACGCCTCGATCGCCTTGATGCCGCGCCTGGTGAGGTCCTTGGCCAGGCCCTGGATCAGCATCCGGCCGAGCCCGCCGCCGGCAAATTCCGACATCACGTGCGCGGTCATCAGCAGCACCGCGTCCGCGCTGACCGGGCTGGTCGGGAAGGCGACCGACCGCGGCACGTACAGCGGCGGCGCGTACAGCATGAAGCCGGCCGCCACGCTATCTACGTAGATGATCTTGCCGCAGCTGCCCCATTCGAGCAGCACCGAGGAGATCCACGACTCCTTCTCGAGCGCCGGGTCGCCCTCTTCCAGCGACCGTGCCTGACCGACCGGATCGAGCTCCCAGAACACGCACTTCCGGCATCTGGGTGCGATGTCATCCAGATTGTCGAGCGTGATGCTCGCGAGGCGGCGCGACACTGTTAACCCCTGTGGTCTTCAGGTAGTCCGTGGGCCCGTCAGCTCTGGCCCGGCCGCGACCTTCCGGCACGATTCACCGGGGTCCTGGCTCCGCGACTCATCGTACCCACCATGACCCGGATGAGACCTGACTGTCGGCCACCGCGCAGCCAACTCGCGGCCAGGTACCCTCGCCTCGTGACAGATCGCCGCAAGAGCTTCGGCAGTGACAACCATGCTGGCGCGCATCCCGATGTGCTCAGGGCGCTCTCGGTGGCGACCGAAGGCGATGCCACGTCCTACGGCGATGACCCGGTCACCAGGCAGACCGCCGCCAGGCTCCGCGAGCTGGCCGGAGCCGCCGAGGCGTACTTCGTCTTCAACGGCACCGGCGCCAACGTGTTCGGCCTGAGCCTGATGCTCAGGCCATTCCAGGCGGTGGTGTGCCCCGAGTCCTCGCACCTGTATGAGGACGAGTGCGGCGCCGCCGAGCGCATCATCGGCAGCAAGCTGCTGACGGTCGCGACCCCGGACGGCAAGCTGACCCCTGAGCTGATTGCGAGCAGGCTCGGTGACCGCGGCGACGAGCACAGGGCGCAGCCGCATGCGGTCGCCATCGCCCAGATCACCGAGTTCGGCACCTGCTACTCACTGGACGAACTCGATGCCATTTCCGGGTTCTGCCGGGACCAGGGGCTGCTGCTGTTCATCGACGGCGCCAGGCTTGCCAACGCCGCGGCCCACCTCGACTGCGGCATTGCCGACATCGCGGTGCATGCCGATGTGCTCACCTTCGGCGGTACCAAGAACGGCGCCATCGTGGCCGAGGCCGTGCTCGTAATGAACCCTGCCCTGGTAGCCGAGGCACCGTTCCAGCGCAAGCAGCTGATGCAGCTGGCTTCCAAGATGCGGTTCGTGGCTGCGCAGTTCGCCGCGCTGCTTGACGGCGAGCTGTGGTTGCGCAATGCACGGCATGCCAACGCCATGGCCAGCAGGCTTGCGGCCGCGGTCGGCGCGGTGCCGGGCATCGAGCTGGCCCAGCCGGTGCAGGGTAACGCGGTGTTCGCGATCCTCGACAGCAAGCAGGCGGCCCGGTTGCAAGAGACCTGGAACTTCGGCTTCTACGGCGGGCAACCAGGGGGCCGCAGCCTGGTGCGGTGGATGGCTGCCTTTGACACCGGACCTGCGGACGTGGACGCCTTCGCCGCCGACATTGCCGCGGCGGCCAGCGCCGGCCCGGCAGGCTAGCCCGCCAGGTTTCACGTGAAACCTGGCGCCAGCCTCACCCGCCGCGGGACCGGGTGATGCCCGGCGACATCGACCGGACGATGCGCTCAAGATCGTCGAGCGACCCGAATTCGACGACGATCTTGCCCTTCCGCTGGCCGAGTTCGACCCGCACCCTGGTGTCGAAGACGTCGGACAGCCGGTCGGCCAGGTCCTTGAGCGCAGGCGCCACCGGTGCCTTGCCGGTCCGTGGCGATCTGGCCTGCTTGGCAGGCTCGGCGCCCATGGCCACGATCTCCTCGGTCGCGCGGACCGAAAGGCCTTCCGCCACGATCCGGTGGGCGAGCTGCTGCTGAGCGACGGAGTCGCCCACGGCCAGCAGCGCCCTTGCGTGACCGGCGCTCAGCACCCCCGCTGCCACCCGCTTCTGCACCGCGGGCGGCAGGTTCAGCAGCCTGATCGTGTTCGAGATGTGCGGCCTTGACCGGCCGATGCGGCGGGCGAGTTCCTCGTGCGTCGCGGAGAAGTCGTCGAGCAGTTGCTGGTAGGCGGCCGCCTCTTCGAGCGGGTTGAGCTGCTCCCTGTGCAGGTTCTCGATCAGTGCATCCCTGAGCAGGTCGTCGTCTGAGGTCTCCCTGACGATGGCCGGGATGGTCTCCAGCTCGGCCAGCTGGCAGGCGCGCCAGCGGCGCTCGCCCATGATGATCTCGTACCGGCCAGGGCCCACCTGGCGAACGACCACCGGCTGCAGCAACCCGACGACCCTGATCGACTCGGCAAGCTCACCAAGCGACTCCTCGTCGAACGCCCGCCGCGGCTGCCGTGGATTGGGCGCCATCGCCCCGACCGGCAGCTCTTCCAGGTAAGCCCCCGCGAACGCCGCCTCGCCCACCGAAGCGGGGTAGCCGGGATAGGCCTGGAAGCTGCCAGCGCCAGGTGCCGAAGACGTCGCGAGCGGCCCCGTCGGGATCAGCGCCCCGAGCCCCTTGCCAAGTCCCCGCTTAGGTGGCGGCATCACATCTCCTCAATCTCCGGCCCGACCCCTGACACCTCAATAGTGCCAGCCACCCCCAACCCGGCAAGCCAGATCAGCCACCCGTGCCCTCCCACCCCAGGGGGGCCGCAT
>JASHQL010000139.1 GCA_030039155.1 Streptosporangiaceae bacterium
GTATCAGGCCGTCATCGGGCCGCGGGAGGCGGCGGCCGGCCAGGTCGCGGTCCGGCTGCGGGACGGCAGCAAGCTGCCGCCGATGCCGGAGGCGGCGCTGCTTGACGGGCTGGCGGAGCAGGTCAGGCGGCGCGGCACCGGGTTGTGGCCGGCTGCGGTGCCGGTGCCGGGGTGACTCAGCGCCCGGTGGCGGCCGCGGCTGCCTGGCTGATCCGGCGCCAGGCCAGGCCGCCGTCGGTGGTCGCTTCGATCAGGTCGCCGTCAGCGCGCGGGACCACCAGCCAGGCATCGGCCGCGCTGGCGGCCAGGATGCGCGGCGATGAGCAGGAGCTGCCAGGCTGCACGCGGCCGGCCCTGGCGGTGCGGTGCCAGGCCAGGCCGCCGTCGGTGCTGCGGTACACCACGGCGCGGCCGTGCACGACCAGCGTGGTCCAGCCGACCTGCCGGGACGGGAAACTGAACGACACGGGCCCGGCGCAGCTTGGCCCGTGGTGCTTGCTGAAGAATTTCCCGCCAAGCCGCCAGTGCGCGCCATCGTCGGTGCTCAGGTAGACCACGATCGCCAGCTCGCTGTCGGCTGGCACCTCGACCGGCTCGACAATCGTCCGGCCGAACACCGCGGGCAGCGTGGCTACCGCACCGTCCGGGATCGCCAGCGGCATCTTCCGCCAGGTCCGGCCGCCGTCACGGGTCCGGTACAGCGCGCGGGAGAACATGCCGCCGCCCAGCCAGCCGGTCCGGCCGTTGGCAGCGAACTCCACGTTGCCAAGCTCGGGCAGCCGGCCGGCGCAGCCCCGCCGCCTGACCGGGGCGGCGGCCAGGCACCGCCAGCGGCGGCCGCCGTCGCTGGTGCCGAGCAGCGCTTCGATCGGGCCGGTCGGCTGGGTGTCGGTGAGCCAGCCGACCCGCCTGCTGATGAAGTACACCGCGTCCTGGCTGCCTGCCGCGACGACATGGCCCGGCGCGCGGAACGCCTGCCAGGTCCGGCCGCCGTTGCCGGTCCGGTACAGCACCTCGTTCGTGCTCAGCGTGTCGAAGCTGGCCAGCCAGCCGAGCCTGCGCGTCAGGAAGAAGACCGAGTCGGGCACGTCCAAGTTGCTCTGCAGCGGGCCAATCAGCCGGAACGACCTGCCGTCATTGCTGGTCGCGGCGAGCTGCACCGAGCGGCCAGGCCGGGCCGGCGGGTTGGGCAGGAACAGGCCGACGACACCGGACCGGCGGCCGGTCAGCTGCACGACCCCGGACGGCACATCGCGGCGAGTCGCCCTGGTGAGACTGCTGCTGCCGGGATGACCTGGCGCCTGCTGCTGCCCGCAGGCAGCCAATGCGGCGAGCAGTGCCGCGGCCGCCGCCGCCGCGCCGAGATACCTCATGCCGCCTACGACGGCGGGAGGCGGCGCCAGGTTGCGTCAGCCGGCGGTCACTGCCAGCTGGCGGGCCTGCAGCTGCGCCGCGCGGGCCCGCCAGTATTCCTGGCCGGCTTCCGGCAGCAGGTAGATCGGGTCGTAGTACTCGTACTCGCGCTGCAGCGCCAGCGCGTCGTCGAGCTCGACGCCGGTCCGGTAGTTCTTGGTCCAGTAGGAGATGCCCATCTCCCGGTCGTACCTGGCGACCTGGTGCACCCAGCGCTTGCCGACGTACGGCACGTCGCAGATGAACCTGGGCGTGGCGAAGCCCGGCAGGTAGCCCATGATGTCGTGCTGCAACTGCTGCGCCTCGGCCAGCGACAGCCGCCAGTGCTCGCTGTTGGGGATCATGTCGCACATGTAGAAGTAGTACGGCATGATCTTGGCGTCATCGAGCAGCGCGAAGCACAGGTCGAGCAGCTGGGCGGTCTGGTCGTTGGTGCCGCGCAGCAGCACGCCCTGGTTGCGCACGTCCCTGATGCCGGTGTCCAGCATGGCCTTGGCGGCCTTGGCGACCAGCGGGGTGACCGACTGCGCCGAGTTCACGTGGGTGTGGATGGCGAGGCTGACGTCGCGCTCCCTGGCGGTCGCGGCCAGCCGCTCCATGCCGGACCGCACCTCGTCGGTCAGCCAGAACTGCGGCAGCCCCATCAGCGCCTTGGTGGCCAGCCGGATGTCGCGGACGCTGTCGACTTCCATCAGCTGGGCGACGAACGACTCCAGCCGGGGCCATGGCATGTTCGCCACGTCGCCGCCGGACACCACCACGTCGCGCACGCCAGGGGTGGCCCGCAGGTAGTCCAGCATCTTGCCAAGCCGGTCGTCCCGGCCAAGCGAGAACTTGTGCTTGTCGATCACCGGGGTCGGGTTGCCGACCAGGTCCATCCTGGTGCAGTGCCCGCAGTACTGCGGGCAGGTGGGCAGCAGCTCGGCAAGGACCTTGGTGGGGTAGCGGTGGGTCAGGCCCTCGACCGCCCACATCTCCGCCTCGTGCAGCGAGTCACGCGACGCCTCAGGGTGCGACGGCCAGTCGGTCCGCCGGTCGCTGAACACCGGGATCATGTACCGGCGGACCGGGTCGGCGTAGAACGCGTCGGTGAAGCCAGGGTCGCTGGCCGCCACCGACGGCGCCATCGTGTTGATCATCTGCGGCGGCACCAGCATGGACATGGTGGCCCGCTCGGCCTGGTCGCGCTCCAGGTCGGCGAAGAACGCCTCGGTCAGCCCGTCGCCCATGACCTGGCGGAGCTGGCGGATGTTCTTGATGCAGTGCGCGCGCTGCCACTGCGCGGACGCCCAGTCCTGGCCGGACACGCCGGCCCAGCCGGGCAGGCGGCGCCAGTCTGGCTCGACCAGCTCACGGTGCCGGTACACGTACGGCTGGTCGATCATGACAGCACCTGCGCTTCCGTGACGGGCGACATCAGGACAATAGCCCATAGATCTGGCAGATCTACGCGAGAACCTGTTGTCTGTATAGTGATAGACGATAAATTCTATCGGACGCTTACGGAACCCTTGCACCCAGGAAAGGACCACGCGGGTGACCACTCAGCAGCTCGACACCGGTTCACCGCTTGGCCTGCACCGGGTGCTCGAGCCTGCCGGGGTGCTGCCGCAAGCCGCCTGGAAGCTGGACGCGCGCCGGGAGATCTGGCCGGACGAGGTCAGGGTCGGGGTGCGGCGGCTGAACCTGGACGCCGCGTCGTTCCGGCAGCTGCACGATTCGTCAGGCGGCGACGCCCGCGCGATCAAGACCGCCGTGCTCGACATCGTGGCCAGCCGGGGCAAGATGCAGAACCCGGTCACCGGGTCAGGCGGCATGCTCACCGGCGTGGTGGAGGAGGCCGGCCCGGCGTCGCCGCTCGGCCTGCAGCCGGGCGACAAGATCGCCACCCTGGTGTCGCTCAGCCTGACCCCGCTGGTGATCACCGACGGGCTTGCTCGCTGGGACGGCAGGTCAGAGCAGGTGCCGTGCGCGGGATACGCCATCTTGTTCGGCCGGTCCATCGCGGCTCGGCTGCCTGACGACCTGTCCGCCGAGCTGGCGCTGGCCGTGCTTGACGTCTGCGGCGCGCCCGCCCTGACGCACCGGGTGGTCGCAGCGGCGACCGCTACAGCCGGCCGGCAGCTTGCCGTTTCCATCATCGGCGCGGCCGGGAAGAGCGGCTCGCTGTCCGCGGCGGCGGCCCGCCAGGCAGGCGCTGCCCGGATCATCGGGGTGGTGCCGCAC
>JASHQL010000001.1 GCA_030039155.1 Streptosporangiaceae bacterium
GTCTTGAGGTGACTGAGCTTCGCGATCTCCTGGGGCAGCGCGGTGAGCTGATTGCCGTCAAGCCCCAGCCTGCCGAGGTGCGTGAGCTGGCCGATCCAGGGCGGCAGCGCGGTGAGCTGATTGCCGCCGAGCGTCAGCTGCCTGAGGTTGCCGAGCTGGCCGAGCTCCGGCGGCAGCGCGGCAAGCTGATTGCCGTCAAGCCGCAGCCTCGCGAGGGTGCCGAGCCGGCCGATCTCCGGCGGCAGCGCGGTCAGCCGGTTGCCGCCGAGCCCCAGTTCCCTGAGACTGCCGAGCAGGCCGATCTCCGGTGGCAGCGCGGTGAGCCGATTGTGATGCAGCGTCAGGTCCCTGAGGCTGACCAGCTGGCCGATCTCGGGCGGCAGCCCGGTGAGCTGGTTACCGTCGAGCGCCAGCTCCGCCAGGCCGGTCAGCCGGCCGATCTCCGGTGGCAGCGCGGTCAGCCGGTTTCCGCCGAGCCGCAGCCTCGCCAGGTTGCCGAGCTGCCCGATCTCCGGCGGCAGCGCGGTCAGCCGGTTCCCGTCGAGTCCAAGCTGCCTGAGGTTGCCGAGCAAGCCGATCTCCGGCGGCAGCGCGGTGAGCTGGTTACCGTCAACCGTCAGCGTCCCGAGGTTGCCGAGCCGGCCGATCTCCGGCGGCAGCTCGGTGAGCTGATTGCCGTCCAGCCTCAGTTCCCAGAGGCTGCCGAGCTGAGTGATCTTCGGCGGCAGCGCGGTCAGCTCTCGGTTCGAGAGATCACAGCTACCGGTCCGCAGCATCGCACGGAACTCGGCCTTCGAGATCAGGCCAGCCTTCGCTGCCTCGACCTTGCGGCGGGCGACATTGAATGGCTCGCCGGTATCGGCCATCCGGCGCCGGATGCTGTCCTGCTTGTCGCGGTTAGTCACGGCTGACGTCTTCCCGGCGGCACTGCCCGCGTCTGGCCGCCAAGGAACGGACCGCTGACTCGTCGCATCCGCGCGTCGCCCCTTGGAGCGATTGACCTCACTGCCACCTGCGGCGCGGGCCGGCAGGTGGCTCGGTGCGGGCGGGCGCAGCCGCCGAGTCGAACGTAACACCCGGCGGCTTGCGGCCGCTACCTGGCGGACTCCGCGGCCGCTACCTGGCGGCCTCCGCGGTCAGGTCGGCGAGCTGGCTGCTCGCCGATTCTCTGGCCCGCAACAGGAACGTCGACGCGAACCCGATCACCAGCAGGCCGAGCGCGTACCACGGTGCCTCGATCGTCGGGCTCTTCACCTCATAGAACGAGCCGAAGATCGCCCCACCGGTGATCACGGCGCCGACGATCGCCGAGATGAGCACCGAGATCCGCTGTTGCGAGGCCCAGAAGCTGCGCACCGAGCCGACGCACATCAGCAGGTAGACCACCACCAGCGCGAAGCCGCCGAAGGTGGAGCCCCAGGCGAACAGCGCGAAGTAGTGCGGGGTGGCCGGCAGCGCGAACAGGCCGGTCCACAACTGGTTCACCAGCAGCGTGACCACCGCGGCGCCGACCACGAACACCGCGGCGCCAAGCGGCGAGCCGTGCCGCTTGGAGGTCCTGGCCAGCGGCGCCGGGATGCGCCGGTCCCTGGCCATCGCGAAGATGCCGCGGGTTGCCGACACCGCGCAGCCGATCGCGACTGCCAGCATGTCGAACAGCACCACGAGTTCGAGCAGCCGGTCGATCCAGGTGCCGCCGTAGCCGCCGGCGCTCTTGGCCCCGCCGAGCGCGAACAGCGGCGCGGAGGCGGCCGCGGTGATGTTCTTCAGGCTGTAGTGGAAGCCGGCCACCTCGACGTAGGTCGCCAGCAGGTAGATGACGGTCGCGATGCCCGCGGTCGTCATCACCGCGATCGGGATCTCCCGGCGCGGCTTGGGCGTCTCCTCTGCCAGGTTGGCCGCGGTCTCGAAGCCGACGAACAGCAGCACGCCGTACAGCACGCCGAAGAAGATGCCCGACCAGCCATCGGCCGAGGATGACGGCTCGAACGGCTTGGCGCTGTTGGCCGACCCGAGCTTCACGATCACGCTGATGAAGAAGATGGTGAGCACCACGATCGAGACCAGCGCCAGGGCGAGCTGGGTCCTGGTCGACAGCCGCACGCCGAAGTACAGGATGGCCGCGATCAGCACGATGATCAGCAGGGTCCACACCCAGGACGGCAGCGGGTTCACGTTGAACTCCGACTGGATCGTGCTCTGCAGGTACCCGCCGATGAGCAGCAGCAGGCCGACGAGCAGCACGGTGACGCCGCCGTAGTACAGCCAGCCTGCCGCGGTGCCGACCCGCTTGCCGAGGCCGCGGGTGACGTAGTCATACAGCGAGCCGGCCGCGTGGATCTCCCTGGCGTACCTGGACACGATCCAGCCGAGCGCGAACACGCCGATGCCGGCGATCAGCACAGAGAGCGGCGAGGCCACGCCGCCGCCCTTGCCGGAGGCGCTGATCACCCCGACCACCAGCGGGATCACGAACGCAGAAGAGAACACCGGGCCCATGAAGCCGACGGACTGGGCGATGACATCCGGCAGCGACAGCACCTTCGCGCCGAGCCGCTCGTAACTCTTTGAATCCGGCACCGTTTCCTCCTCGGGGATGCCAGCTGGCTGTCCAGTGATCAGTCAGGGAGGCGCAGCAGCCGCCTCGCGTTGCCGGCGAAGAGCGCGGCCGTCTCGGCCTCCGGCAGGCCGAGCGACTCCAGGTCGGCAATGGTGTCCGCGACCACGGCCGGGCCACCGAGCGGCATGTCGGTGCCGAACAGCACGTGGCCGGTGCCGAAGAACTCGACAGCGCAGCGGATCGCGTGCGGCGCGCCGAACAGCGCGCTGTCGGTGTAGAACCGCCTGAAGTAGTCAAGCGGCGCGGCGGTCAGCCTGGACATGATCGCGTCGCGGTCCGGGTCCTCCAGCGGCGCGGCAAGCCTGGCGGCGAAGTGCGGCACCATCGCGCCCGCGTGGTGGGCGATGATCTGCAGGCCCGGATACCGGTCAAAGTGACCGGAGAACACCAGCCTGGACATCGCGACCGAGGTCTCGTACGGCCAGCCGAGCGACCACCACAGCCCGTACCTGGACCGGCTCTCGGCCGGGTAGTCGGCCCAGATCTCGCTGCGGGTCGGATGCAGCCAGAGCGTGCCGCCCGCCCCGGTGACGACGTCGAACACCGGGCAGAACCGCTGGTCGTCGAGCGGCGCGCCGGTGACGTTGGTGTAGATCTGCGCGCCGAACGCGCCGAGGTCGCGCATCGCCCGGTCCAGCTCGGCGGCCGCCGCGTCTGGGTCGCTCATCGGCAGCACCGCGGTGAAGCCGACGAACCGGTCGCGGTACTTGCCGACCAGCTCGGCCAGCTCGTCGTTGGCGGACCTGGCCAGGTCAACGGCGGCGGCCGGGCCGCCGAGTTCCTCGACCGGCGGTACCGCCATCGTCAGCACCTGCCGGTAGTCGCCGAACTGATCCATCAGCCGCCAGCGCGCGTCCAGGTCGATCAGGACCGGGTCCTCCCTGATCCACGGCCGGTAGCCGAGGATCCGCCGGCTGACGCCGGGGCCCGCGGTGATCGACTCGATCCTGGCGGCATAGGCCGGCGGGAGGATGTGGGCGAAGGCGTCGATCTTCCGCACACTGCTCCCTTCTGGGCCCCGCGGGGGGACCCGGGGGGTCGTCCCCCCTGGGCCAGCACTGCGGGGATCGTATGGAAGCAAACGATCTGCTGTCAAGGTGCTGCGAGCGTCACCAGCACCGGCAGCGCCTTGAGGCCGTTGGTGAAGTTCGACCTGATCCGGCGCGGCTGGCCGGCCAGCTCGAAGCTGGCCGCCCGCCTGCTCAGCGCGGCCAGCAGCACGCGGATCTCCAGCCGGGCCAGGTGCGCGCCCAGGCACAGGTGCGGGCCGCCCCTGCCGAAGCTCAGGTGCCGGTTCGGCGTCCGGCCGACGTCGAACACCTCGGCGTCAGCGAACTCGTCCTCGTCCCTGTTACCGGACACGTACCAGAGCACGACCTTGTCGCCGGCCTTGATCTGCGCGCCGCCGAGTTCGGCGTCGGCGGTCGCGGTGCGGCGCATGAAGTGCGTCGGGCAGCTCCACCGCAGCACCTCCTCGGTCGCGGTGTCCAGCAGCGATGCGTCGGCCCGCAGCCGGTCCCACTGCTCCGGGTACTCGCAGAACGCCAGCACCGCGTGCGCCATCGCGATCCTGGTGGGCTCGTTGCCGGCGATCACCAGGATGGAGAACAGGTTGTCCAGGTCCACCTCGGTGAGCGCCTCGCCGTCCACCCTGGCGAGCAGCAGCTTGGACAGCAGGTCGTCGCCGGGCGCCTTGATCCGCTCCGCCACGATCTG
>JASHQL010000140.1 GCA_030039155.1 Streptosporangiaceae bacterium
TTGGCCGAGGTGCGCGGTTTGGCCCAAGTGCACGGCTTGGCCGAGGGAGACGGCGACGAGCAGAGCGACCTGCTGGCCGAAGTCTGCGATGCGCACACCGCCGTGGCCGGCTGGCTCCCGCCAAGCTGACGCCAGCCTGCGTCAGCGATGCCAGTGATCACGACCTGGGACAGGCCGTGCGGATCTCGGCGACCAGCGGGGACACGATCGCGCGCACCCGGCGGACCGCCGAGCCGGCCGCCGCGATCCTGGCCGGCGACGGATCGACCGCCGCCTGCCGAACATCCGCGGCCAGCACGTCAAGGCCCGCGGACAGCAGCCTGATCTCACCGGAGAAGTCCGTACCCACCTGGGCGGCGAGCCTGCGCACCTGCGTCTTGACGTCGACCAGATCCGATGCGGCAGTTGCCGCCGCTGCCGGGTTTGTCACTTTCAGGTGCGCCAGGCTCGTCAGCGACGTGCGTACCAGGCGGATCTGCGTGCATGGAATTGCCGCACTCGTGCTCGCCGAGGCTGCCGCCGCCGGTGCGCTCGGGCCCGCTTGCTTCCCTGACAAGGCCGCACCGCAGCCCGCCAGCAGGAGCACGGCAGTCAGGCCGGCAATTCCGCAGGTCGCCCTGGCGGTGGTGCCTCTGGTTGTCCTCATGACGCCCCGCTTTCCCAGATCGGCCGCGGCAAACCTGCGCCCAGGGCCGGGGCCGGCCGCCAGGCATGCAGCCGTCGTTGCGGGGAAGGGGGACCGGGGCGATGCATGCCATGAAATCAGCACGGCAGCCGGGTGCAGATACGGGCGTGGCCGGCGAGGCCGCGTCCGCGCCCCGGCATGAGGTCGCCGTGTATGCGACCCAGGCCGAGTGCGCTGACCTTGTGCTGAGATTCTTGCGGGCCGGGCTGCAGGCGGCAGCGCCAACGCTGCTGGCTGTCTCACCCGGAGTCGCTGAGCTGCTGCAGCCCGCGGTCTTGGAAACCGGCGGACTTGCCGAGTCCGCCACGATCGCCGAGTTCGGCCGCAATCCAGGCCGGATGATCGCTGCACTCTGGGACTTCGCCGGCCGCAACGACGGGGTCCCGGTGCAGTGCGTCAAGGAGCCGCTGTGGGCCGGCCGGTCTGCTGCAGAGGTCACCGAGGTGCTCAGGCACGAGGCCCTGGTGAACCTCGCCTTCGCCGGCCAGCCCCTGTCGCTGCTGTGCGTGTACCAGCGGCAGCTGCTGACCGGCTCAGGGCTGACCGCAACCCGGCTGACCCATCCGATATTGCGCACCGCCGGCGGCAGCACCGCCAGCGGCAGCTACCTCGGCGCTGGCGTGCTGCCGCCCGAATGCGACCAGCCACTCGCGCCACCGCCGCCAGGCGCGCTGGCGCTGACCTATCGCGAGGATCTGGGCCAGGTCAGGCAGCGGGCCCAGGCCGCGGCCGCGGCCGCGGGCCTGCCGGCTGACCGCGCAGCGGATCTGGTGCTCGCGGTCAGCGAGGTGGCCGCGAACACGCTGCGGCACGCCGGCGGTGACGGCGAGCTAGTCGCCTGGCACACCCAAAACGAAGTTGTCTGCGAGATCCGTGACCACGGCACGGTCAGCGATCCGCTGGCCGGCAGGCGGCGGCCTGCCGAACTCGGCCCCGGTCATGGGCTGTGGCTGGTGAATCAGGTCTGCGACCTGGTCGAGCTGCGAGCCTCGGCGGCCCGGACGATCGTGCGCATGCACGTCAACGTCGGCTGACCGGATCGGTCGCAGATGACCCAGGCCGGGCGAATACCTTGCGCCAGCCGGGGCAGAGGGGCGGATGCGCAGGCGTGCTGGCACCGCTGCCAGCGCCTGGCCGCCGACCACGGGAGAAGGCGATGACGACAGCTGCGGCAACGAGCGAGTGGTGGCGGGAGGGTGCCTGCCAGTCCGCCGATCCCGACATGTTCTTTCCCATCTCCGCGCATGGCGCTGCCAGCGCCGAAACTCGCCGGGCGAAGCGGGTGTGCGCAGGCTGTCAGGTGCGGTTCGAGTGCCTCGAGTACGCGTTGCGGACCCGGCAGCAGCACGGCATCTGGGGCGGCACCACCGAGGATGAGCGGCGCTTGCTGCAGAACCGGGCGCGCAAGGCGGCCGCGCGGCAGTCCGCACGGGACCGGGTCGCCAGCGCGGCATCCTGACCGCTGTGCCGCCGGGCAGCGATGCCGGCCGACTGCCGTCGGGCCGCCGCGCTCGCCATCCGCGGTCGGTGCGTAATTGCGCGGCACCTTCGGCTGGATTGGCTGCTGCTGTGTCCTGCAAGCCCGTTCCGCAAGGACTCGCGCCGCATGTTTACCTGACATCAGCAGGGTAGCGGAATGGACGTCATCAACGGAGAGGAAGACAGATGGCAATCATCCTTCTCGCGTTGCTGGTAGTCCTGATCCTCGGGGGTCTTGGCTTCGCGATCCACGTCTTGTGGTGGATTGCGCTGGTGGCGCTGGTTATTTTCCTGCTCGGCTTCGTACTGCGGGTCGGCGAGACGGTCGCAAGGCCACGCCGCCGCCGCTGGTATTACTGGTAAGCCGAACCGCGAGACGTGCAATGGCCCGGCCGCCTCAAGGCGGCCGGGCCATTGACGCTCCGGCAGTGGCGAGGGCTACCGCCGGCGCCAGCTCTTGCGCGACCACGACCAGTCTGAGCCCACTCCGGTCAGGTGAAGTGCCAGGCAGAGCAGCCCAAGCAGCAGCAAGCTGCCAGAGGAGAACACCGCGTCGGTCGAGATTCCGGCAGCCCGGATGATAAACGCGATCGCGAACAGGATTGCCGCAAGAATGGCAAGCATTGGTCCGTCCTTATCTCGCCGGTCAGCGGCTCGGCTGCGGCGCGTGGCACTTGACCTTCGGGTTAGCCCCGACATAGTTCAGCGGCCCTGCGGCAATGGTCAGGGCAATGGTGCCAGCTCTGGCACAGCTTGCGTTTCCGTTGTAGTAGTGACGCTGCGCACCGGCGATCGCCCCGATGATCAGCCAGATAACGAGGATGACTCCGATGACTCTCATTTCGCCTCCGCTAATGCCGGCGAGGCAATCGCCGGCAACTGCGGTCATCGCAAGGCGCGCGCCCCTTTGCTGCGTGCCTTGCCATGACTCAACCTGGCGCCGAACTACCTTTTCCGCGGTGTTCTAAACCGGCCAGTAGGGTCGGCCGGCGCAGGCGGCGGCTGACGCGGCTGCCATGCGGGCGGCCGGGCCAGCTGCCGTACCGGCGACCGACGCGCTGACCTGGGGTCCATGTTTGAGCCTCCTGACACGGGCATGAGCGGCCTAGCGCATCACGTCCGCGCCCGAGGAGTTGACATGAAGACGTCCGCGCCCACACCGATGGCCAGCCTGCATGCAGGCGACCTCGAGCAGTGCACCGACGGCGAGCTGCTGACCATGGTGCACTCGCTCGGCCGCAGCCACCCGCTGCGCGAGCTGGCCTGCGAGACGCTGTGCGCCAGGTACCAGCCGCTGGTCAGGTCCTGCGTGCAGCGGTACAAGAACAGCGCAGAGAGCCAGGAAGAACTGATGCAGGTCGGCTACGTCGGGCTGCTCAAGGCGATCAACAACTTCGACCCGGAGGTCGGCACCAGCCTGGCCGGGTACGCCCAGCCATGCGTGAGTGGCGAGATCAAGCGGCACTTCAGGGATAAGCGCTGGCAGGTCAGGGTGAAGCGGTCGCTCCAGGAACTGCGGCTTGACCTGCGCGAGGCCGCCAGCGAGCTGACGCACAAGTACGGCAGGATGCCCACCGACGCGGACCTGGCACGGCACCTCGACATCAGCGAGGAGGACGTGCGCGAGGCGAAGCGCGCCGACCAGGCATTCCAGGCGGCATCGCTGGACTCCAGGCTGTCCGACGAGGAAGGCGCGGCCAGCCTCGGCGACCTGCTCGGCGAGGACGACCCCAACCTCGAGCACGTGCTGGACATGGCAGCGGTCTGGGCGCACTGGGATGGCCTGCCGGAGCGCGAGCAGCAGCTACTGCTGATGCGGTTCTACGGCAACATGACGCAGGCCGAGATCGGCGAGCACCTCGGGGTATCCCAGATGCACGTGTCCAGGCTGCTGGCCGAGGCACTTGGCTATCTGCGTGAGCACCTGACCGACGCATCGCCGCGCTACGGCCGCGCGCGTCTGCGCAGGTAGCTGGTTTGCCGGCCGGCAAAGGCTGGCAAAGGTTTGCGAGCCGGCCAGGCCGGGGATACTGTCCAGCAGAGTAAGTGTCTACGACGCAGGCACGCCCTCCCGCCGTCACGGCGGCAGAGTCGGGTGTGCCTTTTTTGCGCACTGCTGGCCCTCAGCTGGCTCAGCATCCTGGGATTCTGCCGGCGTGACTCCGCGCGGCATCCCCCCAGGAGGCACCTGTCATGAGGATCGCAATCGTCACCCAGCGAAGTCCGTTGAGCCCGAGCTCGGCGGCGGACTGGAGCGAGGTACATCACCTGCCGTCGCTCGCCCGCGCGCTGGCCAAGCTGGGTCACCGGATCACCATCTACGCTCGCAGCGACCGGGCCGACGGCCCGCGCACCGCCATACTCGGCAGCGGCGTGTCGGTCGAGTACGTGCAGGCCGGACCGGCCAGGCCGATGTCCGATGATGAGCTCGCCACGCACATGCCGCAGTTCGCTGCGCACCTGGCGAAGGTCTGGAAGGTCAGCCCGCCGGACGTCGCGCACGCATACGGCTGGACCAGCGGACTTGCCGCAGTCGGCGGCGCGCGCGGTCTGGACGTGCCGGTCGTGCTCACCCTCGAGTCGCTGGCCTGCGCGCAGCGCAGGCACCTTGGCGCCGACGGCATCTCCCAGGCAAGGATGCGGCTGGAGACCTCGCTGGCCCGCCGTGCGGCCGCGGTGCTCGCGACGACCACCGCCGAGGCCAGGGAACTGGCCAGCATGGGCGTGCCGAAGTCGGCCATCGCCGTGGTGCCATGCGGCATCGACACCGGCTCGTTCGGCCCGGACGGCAAGTCGGCTGCCCGCGGCAAGCGGGCGCGGCTGGTCGCGGTGGCATCGCCTGACCGGCTAGCCGGAGCCGACGTGCTGCTCCGCGCGCTGGCCGGGCTGCCAGATGCCGAGCTGATCATCGTCGGCGGGCCGACGGACAAGCACCTGCCCAAGGCGGGCGGCTACCGCGACCTCGCCGCGCTGGCGACCGAGCTTGGCGTGCGCCGCCGGGTGCGGTTCGCCGGCCAGCTGGCCGGTGACGAGCTCACGGCGCTGCTGCGCTCGGCAGATGTCCTGGTCAGCGCGGCGCCGTACGAGCCGTCCGGGCTTGCCGCGGTGTCCGCGATGGCCTGCGGCACGCCTGCGGTCGTCTCGGCGGTCGGCGGCCACGTGGACGCGGTCATCGACGGCACCACCGGCCTGCTGGTGCAGCCAGGCCAGCCAGGCCAGCTCGCGCTGCGGCTGCGCAGGCTGCTCGGCACGCCGGCGTTGCTGCAGGCCTACGGGATCGCGGCGGCGGACCGGGCGGCGTCACGCTACGCCTGGCCGCGCATCGGCGCCGAGGCCGCCGCGGTGTATGAGCGGTGCGTGCGGCCAGCGGTCACCGAAGAGCCCGAGGCAGAGAGCGAAGCCGAGCTGGTGGCGGCGGGTGCTTAACAGAGCGGGCGCAGCAGGGTTGGCTGCGCCAAGGGCGGCCAGCCGCTGAGGGCGGTCGGCCGGCCGGACCCGCCGCCGGCCGACCGACCGCCTCGGCCGTCCCGGCAGGCCGCCGTCCCGGCTGGCCGCCGTCCCGGCCGACGCCTCGGCCGTCCCGGCAGGCCGCGGTCGGCAGACCGAGCCGAATCCCGGTACTATGTGTGCGCCCGGGCCGGTGCGCCGGGCACTCGGGGCCAGCCAGTAGCGCGGCGGAGTAGCTCAGTCAGGCAGAGCAAGCGGCTCATAATCGCTGTGTCGCCGGTTCAAGTCCGGCCTCCGCTACTAGCCCGGGCAGGACCGCCAGACGGCGGCTCGCGGGGCTGATTCCCGGCCGAAAAGCACTGTCGGCGGCCGGGAATATGCTGGGCCACCGGCGCGCTAGCACCGGGAACCCCACCGGCCACGCTGTGGCCGAGCGGATTTTCAGACGAGAGAAAGGCACTCCGCCGTGGCTGCGACTGACGTCAGGCCCAAGATCACTCTGGCCTGCCAGGAGTGCAAGCACCGCAACTACATCACCCGCAAGAACCGGCGCAACGACCCGGACCGGCTTGAGCTGAGCAAATACTGCCCGTTCTGCCGCAAGCACCAGCCGCACCGCGAGACCAGGTAGCCCCGGCCAGATGGCCGTCAACCGGGACTACGTGGGCCGGACGTTCCCGGCATCGGAGCCGTACGAGGTATCCAGGGTCAAGATCGCCGACTTCGCCGCGGCGATCGGCGACAGCAATCCGGTCTACACCGACCGTGCGGCGGCGCAGGCGGCCGGGCATGCCGATGTCATCGCGCCGCCGACGTTCGCGATCGTGGTCAGCATCGTGGGCAGCGGCGCCGCCATCGCCGACCCTGGCCTCGGCCTGAACTACGCCATGGTGGTGCACGGCGAGCAGCGCTTCGAGTACTCCAGGCCGATCACCGCGGGTGACGTGCTGACCGCCCAGGCCACGATCACCGACATCAAGGACGCCGGTCGCAACGTCATGCTCACCACCTCGACGCAGATCCGCACGGTCGACGGCGAGCACGTCTGCACGGCACTCTCCACGCTGGTCGAGCGCGGCGGCGCTGGGTAAGGCGGCACGACATGAGTCAGCAGGTCAACTACGACGACGTCGAGGTCGGCACCGAACTCCCGGTCGTCAGCTACCCGGTGACCAGGCTCAGCCTGGTCAAGTACTGCGGCGCCTCAGGCGACTTCAACGTCATCCACTGGAACGAGCGGATCGCCAAGGCCGTCGGTCTGCCGGACGTGATCGCGCACGGCATGTTCACGATGGCGCAGGCCGGCCGGTTCGTCACCGACTGGGCAGGCGACCGCGGCACGGTCACCGAGTTCGGCGTCAGGTTCTCCGCCATGGTGGTCGTGCCTGACGACGACAAGGGCGCCACCATCGAGGTCAGCGGCACCGTCGAGGAGAAGCTGCCGGACCGCAAGGTGGCGCTCGCGCTGACCGCGCGGTGGGCCGACGCCAAGGTGCTGACCAGGGCGCGCGCGGTCGTCAAGCTGCCCTGAGCCGGTCGGCGGGAGCCTGGCATGACCGATCCGCCGCCTGAGGTGCTCGAGCTGGCCGAGCGCAGGTCGCAGGCCAGGCAGGCACGCGACTTCGTCGCAGCTGACCGGTTCCGCGACCAGCTGCAGCAGCTTGGCTGGCTGGTCACCGATTCCGGCGCGGGCTTC
>JASHQL010000141.1 GCA_030039155.1 Streptosporangiaceae bacterium
ATCAGCACGGCGCCGTAGGAAGCGGCGTTCACCAGGAACGCCATTGGCGTGCCGACAGCGCTGATCACCAGCCCGGCCACCGCCGGACCGGCGATCCTGGCCAGGTTGAACACCGCGCTGTTCAGCGCGATCGCGTTCGCCATCTGGGACTTGCCGACCATCTCGACCGCGAATGACTGCCTGGTGGGGTTGTCCACCATGGTGACCACGCCGAGCAGCAGGGCCAGCAGGTACACGTGCCAGATCCGCACGGTGCCGGTCATCGCCAGCACGCCGAGGACCAGCGCGAGCGCGCCCATCGTCGCCTGGGTGGCCATCAGGATGCTGCGCTTGGCGTACCGGTCGGCGACGATGCCGCCCCACGGGCTGAACAGCATCGGCGCGAACTGCAGCCCGGTGGTGATACCGAGCGCGGTCCCGCTGCCGTGGGTGAGCTCGAGCACCAGCCAGTCCTGCGCGACCCGCTGCATCCAGCTGCCGGTGTTGGAGATCACCTGGCCGGTTGCGAACAGCCGGTAGTTGCGCGTCTGCAGCGAGCCGAAGGTCCGGCTCATCATGCGGGTCAGGACTGGCTGAGCTTCTCCAGCACCGGTGCCGCCGCGCGCAGCTTCGCCCGCTCCTCCTGGCTCAGCTCCCGTAGCTGTCTCGCCAGCCACGCGTCCCTGAGCTTGCGCGATTGATGGACCAGCGCCTTGCCGCTCTCGGTCGCGGTCAGCATCACCTGCCGACGGTCGGTTTCGTGCGGTGCCCGCATCACCAGGCCACGCTCCTCCAGCGCGGCGATCACCCTCGTGATCGACGGCGGCTGCACCTTCTCGTGCTCGGCCAGCTCGCCCGGCGTCATCATGCCGTGCTTCTCCAGCGCCGCCAGCGCCGCGAGCTGGGTGTCGGAAAGCTCCGGCAAGCCGCCAGCCAGGCGCTCGGCTCGGAGCCGCCGGGCTAGCCTGCTCACCGAGATCCGGAGGGCGGTAGCCAGCCCCGCGTCGGACCTGGGCAGTTGCGATGTCATTATCGTTAACCTGAGTCATTACTCTTGCTAACCATAATTGCGTGCCGGACATTCCGTCAAGCTGGCTAGCGCTGGCTGCGGGGCCGCCGCACCGGGAGGCTCGGCAGAATCGTCGCACGGTGTTGCCGCCGGCGCTGCCAATTGGGCTGGCTGGTGCCAGCGCCCGGCCGACTGCCAGGTCACCTTGGCCCGGCTACGCTGGCGGCGTGGCGCGCGAGCAGCGGATCGGTGGGGTCAAGGGGGGTCGCCCTGCCAGCACGGCACAGGCACCGCCGCCGCTTGAGGGGAACGACCTGATCATCACGCTGAGCATCACCGGAGCCTGGGTGATCGCGCTGATCGTGCTGCTGATCGTGCGCGACCAGCTGCAGCCGGCCGACCGGTGGTGGATCTGGGTGCCGCTGTCCGGCGCCTGCCAGGGCGTGTTCGGGCTGTTCTTCGTGCCGTACCTGAAGAAGTCGCGGGCCCGCACCGCCGAGCGAAGGGGGCAGCAGGGCCAGGCTGGCTAGGTCTGGCCCTAAGACCCGGAGTCGTGGCCGAGCGACTCGAAGACCGTGTCTTCCATCGCGACACCCGGCGGGTCAACCAGGTCGTAGCCGATCTCGTCGATGACCGGCATCATCGCGGAGAAGGCCTCGCCGGTGACCGCCTCTGAATGCGCACCGCAGCCGTGATCGAGCGATACGACCCGGCCGTCGTCTGGCGCGTACTCGTTGGCGCAGACGCCGAACATCCGGCCGAGCGGGCCGGCCAGCACGGTCAGGAAGCCGCAGCTCGCGCACGGCCCAGGCGCGGCGTGCGCGAGCGGCGTGCCAGGACCGTGATCGGAGGCGTACCACCGCTCCGCGGTAGTGTCCCGGCCGATCGCCGACAGCACCCTGCTGCGGCGCGGCGTGTCCGGGCCGAGCGCCAGCCGCGGCCCGAGGTCGGCGTCCTGATCCCAGGCGGCGCTGTCGTCCCACTCCAGCATGCCGTCGTCACCCTCGAGCGAGGCGACGGGGACCAGTCGCTCGTCGTCGGCATCGGCGGGCATCAGGTCGCCGACGCCGATGTCGCCCGGCCGGACCCGCTCGCTCCACGGCACCCAGGCCGGCGCAAGCAGCGAATCTGGCCCAGGCAGCAGCACGACCTCGTCGACCGTGACGACCTTGGCCCTGGACGCGCGGCTCACCGTGACGCTCCAGCGCCAGCCGGTGTAGGCCAGGTCGGTGCTGGCGAACATGTGCGTGACCAGCCGTTCGCCGTCGGCCTCCGCACCGGCGTAGCTGCCGACGCGGTCGGCGCCTGCCAACTCGACAGCCGCCGACCTGGCGAGCTCGACCGCCTCCGCGCAGGCCTCGTCAAGCTCCCTGGTCCGTGCCCTGACCGTGCTCACGTTAGGTAATTGTTCCCTATCACCGGCAGTGCGGCTGACACCAAGGTCGGTTTCGGTGGCCGGCTGCGCGCTACCGGGTCGTGTCACAGGGGGCGAGGCAGAATACTTAGGTCATGGGAGACTCGGGCGCGGGGGGGCGAGCCAGGCGAGCGGGCCGCTCGTTCGTGTCCGCATCGCAGGGCGCCGCCCGGGCCGGGGCCGCCGCGGCCGGCGGGGCTGGCCGGGTGGTACACCGGTTGACCGGGGCATCAGGGGCGGGCAGGACCGGGCTTGCCGACCTGATCGAGCTCACCGCCGCTGGCAGCGTCGGCGACGGCTTCGTTGCCGTCGCGCTGGCCGGCACGCTGTTCTTCAGCGCCTCAGTTGACCAGGCCCGCGGCCGGCTGGCACTCGCGCTGGTGATCACGATTGCCCCGTTTGCGATTCTCGCGCCGCTGATCGGCCCGATGCTCGACAAGGCTAAGCAGGGCCGCAAGTACATCATGATCGGCACCCTGCTTGCCCGCGGCCTGCTGTGCTGGGGAATGGCAGGCGCCGTCCAGCACAACGACTCGCTCACCCTGCTGCCCGCCGCGTTCGGCGTGCTGGTGCTGCAGAAGGTCTACGGCGTGACCAGGGCCGCAGTCACGCCGCGGCTGCTGCCAAGCGAGATCACCCTGGTCACGGCCAACTCCAGGACCGCGATGGCGTCGCTGATCGCCACCACCGCAGGAGCCGGAGTCGCGGCCGGCATCGCGTGGCTGCTCGGGGCGGGCTGGGTGCTGATCGTCGCGACCGTCGTGTACCTGGCGGCGATCGTGCTCGGCTTCCGGCTGCCTCCGGAGATCGATCTGCCGGACGAGGAGGCGGCGCCGGGTCCCGCGACGGCAGGCACCGGCAGCCGCGGCGGTGACACCAGGCCGCTGCCGCCCGACGCCTACGCCGACAACGGGACTGCCGATCGGGCCGGCGACCATGACGACGCCCGGCAGCCCGGCAGGGCGCAGCCCTCGGCCGCGGCCGGCCAGCGATCGCGTCCGATAGGTCAGCGCATGCGGGCCACGCTGACCGGGCTGAGCCCGCAGGTCACCGAGGCGCTGAAAGCCAACTCGGCGCTGCGCGCCTACTCCGGCTTCATGATCTTCTTCCTGGCGTTCATCCTGAGAACCGAGCATTTCGGTCATACCTCCGACAAGGTGGCACTCGGCGCCATGATCGCCGCGGCGGCGGCCGGCGGCTTCCTCGGCAACGGCGTCGGATCCCTGCTCAGGTCGAGGGCGCCGCAGCTCATCATCTACGGCATGCTCGTGCTGACCGTGCTGGTCACGGGCGTCTGCGCGGCCGCATATGGCCTGGTCGCGGCGCTGATCGTGTCACTCGTCGCGGCGCTCGGGCAGACCCTGGTCAAGGTGGCGCTCGACTCGATCCTGCAGCGCGATATCGACGAGGAGCACCGCTCGTCTGTCTTCGGAGTGTCGGAGACGCTGCACCAGCTTTCCTGGGTGCTTGGCGCGCTGGCCGGGCTGCTCATGTCGCTGACCAACAGCGGAATTGCGGGCCTGGCGTTCGCCGCCATCGGGCTGGCCTTCGCCGCCGCCGGGCTTGTGCTGTCCAGGCGCCGCCGGGTGACCAGCCACCGCGCCGCGGAGACCGCCCAGCGCCCGGCGTAGACCCAGCTCGGCCCGGATTGGTTTGACGCCGGCCAAGCGGGTATGGGCGCAGGTAGGGCGGTGCGCCGCCGCCCGCGGGATTCCCGGCCTCGCACGCGATCCCGTCCCAGCACCATCCGACGTGTGAGGCCGCGGAGGACGTGACCCCGGCTCAGACTGGGGTCACGTCTATGCTGTCCGGGCTCGGGGCGAGCGGATTCCGCGCGTTGCCCGGCGCATGAGGCAGGCCGGCGCGCGGCTACCGTTAGCCTTGTCTCGTACGCCGCGCCCAGAATTTTCTCGCCCAAATGTTCCTCTTCGCGTAAGGTCCCGCTCGTGCCTACAGGCAAGGTCAAGTGGTATGACGCCGACAAGGGCTTCGGCTTCCTCACCCGCGATGACGGGGGTGAGGTGTTCGTGCATTCCAAGGCGCTCGAGCCTGGCGGCACGGTGCTCAAGCCGGGCCAGCGGGTGGAGTTCGGCGTCGCCGAGGGCCGCCGCGGCACGCAGGCCCTGCAGGTCCGGGTGCTCGAGCCGCCGCCGAGCGTGGCGAAGGTCAACAGGAAAGACCCGGACGAGATGGTCGTGATCATCGAGGACTTGATCAAGCTGCTCGATGGCGTCTCGAACAGCTACCGCCGTGGCAAGCACCCGGACTCGCGCGACGCGAAGAAGATCGCCGCGGTGCTGCGAGCCGTGGCGAGCGACGTCGAGGCCTGACCAGGCCCTGGCAGGCGCTGCCGGACAGCTAGCCGGGCTTGGTCATCCGGTTCCACGGCGGCACGGTCCACGACGGGTGCCCGTGTAGCAGGCGCCAGCCCAGGTAGCCGGCCCCGAGCACGGCGGTGACCCGGCTGAAGTAACCGGTGAACAGCCAGGCATGGTGCATGAACTCGCCGACCGAGGCGGAGCCACGGCCGAGGGCGAAGTAGAGGCCGAGCGCGAGCGCGAGCAACAGCACCGGCCCGGCAAGGCCGGTCCATTTGTCCCGGTAATCCCAGGCCTTGGCCGGCAGGCTGAGCACCACGCCGAGCAGCCAGACCGGCGGGTAGATGACGCCGCCGAGGCCGAGCACGACAAGCGCCACCGCCTCAAGCGGATGGTCCCTCGCGGTCCGGCTCGCCACCCGCCAGGCCGCCACCGGCGGCGCCGGCGGTGGCTGCAGCCCGGCAGCGGCCGCGCTGGCCGCGGTCTCGGCTGCCTTGGCGGCGCCGGTTGGTGGCGCCCGCCTGACGATCCTGCGGCGCCGGACG
>JASHQL010000142.1 GCA_030039155.1 Streptosporangiaceae bacterium
TCCAGGTTTCCGAACAGCCTGGCGTCCGGCGCCCCGGTCGCGTAGTGCTCGCCGCCGACGTAGAGCTCGAGCCGGTCGCAATTGGTGGCGATCATCGCCCGAGGGCCGGGTCCGCCGGGCGGCGAGCCGTGGCCGAAGTCCCAGCAGAAGACCGGCAGGATCACCGGCCGAACCCGCGGGCTCACCTGGGAGCGGTAGAACGCGGCGCCGGGCTTGGCGACGCGGAAGACGTCGAGGACTCCAGGGGTCTTCAGCGAGTTCCAGATGCGGTTGCCGCCGTTGAGCGAGGCGTAGTCGATGCCGGCCCAGCCGATCAGGCCGGCGTAACGGCTGTCTGACCTGGCGGCGTCGTGCACCTGAGCGTGCAGGAATGCCTGGGCCGCCAGCACTGCAGTTTCGTCTGTCCACCGGTAGCGGGGCGGGCCAGCCAGTGCCCCCACCGCCTCGCTGATCAGGTAGGGAACGCCTGCGGTCGGTGACTGCAGCGGCCGACCGGATGTTGCCGGGCTGTAGTCGTTGTAAGCGAACACGTCCTCCGCCCAGCCGACGGTGGAGTGACTGCTCATCGCGCCGGTGGTCTGCCGTGAATCGTCCAGCTCGCGGGCGGCCTGGCGGCTCCTGGCGTACAGCCGCGGATGGTCGGCGGTCTCGTTCAGCCGGGTGGCCCAGACGATCACCGAGGGCCGGCTGCGGTCTCGCGTCACCATGTCGCGCACGTTCTGCACCGCCAGGTCTTGCCAGGCCGCGTCGCCAAGGTGCTGCCAGCCGGGCGGCTCCTCCCAGACCATCAGGCCCAGCTCGTCGCAGGCGTCGAGGAAGTGCGGCGACGGCGGGTAATGCGAGCAGCGGACGATGTTGCAGTTCAGGTCGCGGCGGAGAATCTCGGCATCGCGGCGCTGCAGTCGTGCCCCGACGGCCAGGCCGGCGTAGGGAAACAGCTGGTGGCGGTTGACGCCGAAGAGCTGCAGCCGCCTGCCGTTCAGGAAGAACCCGCCAGGCTCGAACCTGGCCTCGCGGAAGCCGGTCCTGACGCTGAGCGAGTGGGTGACCGGCCCGGCCCCGGCCCGCGCTGGCGGCACCGACACCGTGGCCCTGACGGTGTAGAGCTTCGGGGTGTCCGGTGACCACAGCGTCACCTCGCCGATGCCGCCGAGGTTGACCGTGCTGACCGCTGCCCCGGCGGCGACGTCGGCCGCGGTGATCTCCATGGTTGCGCTGGCGCCCGCGAGCCGGTGCGTCCCGTCGAGCAACTCCGCGGTGACCGTCACCGGCCCGGCCGGCACCAAAGACGCATCGACGGTGCACCGGACGTCGACGTTACGGCTGGCGGCCAGGACGTCGGCCGGGCGGGCGAACACGTCGGACAAGAAGATGTCGGGCAGCACCCGCAACGTGGCGTCGCGGTAGATGCCGCCCGGCTGCAGGAAGTCCACGGCGGTCGCTCCTTGGGGTGCGCCGCCTGGTGGCACCGGCAGCCACCGGGAGTCCACGATGACCGCAAGCACGTTGTCGCCGGGCACGAGGTAGTCGGTCAGCTCGACCGACCACGGAAGGTACCCGCCCTGATGGCGGCCGGCCTGCGTCCCGTTCAGCATCGCGGTGGCGCTGGTCATCACGCCGTCGAAGCCGGCGAACACGCGCCCAGGGCCAAGCGCGGAGCCGTCCAGGTGACGCCGGTAGATCCAGACCTTTTCCCAGCAGGACGGATCCCACCTGCCCCACGACAGCGGCACGACGGTGTGCGGAAGGGTCACCGGGACGAAGCCGCTGTCGTCGAACCCCGGCTCGGCCGAGCCGTCGCGGTACTCGCCGCCGAACAGCCAGCCCTGGTTGAGCTCGTAGGTGCCCATCCGGGCTCAGCGTATTCGGCGGGCCCCGGCGGAGGGCACGGCGTCCAGGTAGCGCGGCTCCGGCCAGCCCTGCCTGGCGAACCGGCCAGTCACCGCATCGCGTACCCCGGCGGCGCCGCCTGCTGTCACCAACGCGATGACGCAGCCGCCGAATCCGCCTCCGGTCATCCGCGCGCCGAGCGCGCCGGCCTGCACGGCGGCTTCCACCGCCGCGTCAGCCTCCGGCCAGGAAAACTCGAACTGGTCGCGCAGTGAGAGGTGCGAGGCCGTCAGCAGGTCGCCGAGGCTGGCCAGGTCACGGCGGCGGAGCAGGCCGGCAGCGGCGACCGCCCGGTGGTACTCGGAGATCACGTGCCCGGCGGCGCGCCTGCTGACCGGGTCGGTCAGTCTGGCCGCCGCCTCCGGATCGCCGGTGACCTCACGCAGCGAGCGGACGCCAAGCGCCGCCGCGGCAGCCAGGCATGCCCTGCGGCGCTCCGCGTAGCGGCCGTCGGTGAGCGCGCGGCGCGCGCGGGTGTCGATGAGCAGCAGTTCCAGGCCTGCCGCCGCAGGGTCGAGCGGCAGCGCCATGTCGGTCAGCGTCCGGCAATCGAGCAGCAGGGCCTGGCCGGCCCGGCAGAACAGCACCGCATGCTGGTCCATGGCACCGGACGGAACGCCGACGAAGTCGTTCTCGGCCCGGCGGGCCAGCCTCGCCAGCTGGGGCCTCGCCAGCCGCAGCCCCGCCAGCAGCGGCCCCGGCAGCTGCGGCCCCGGCAGCGGCCGGTCACCGAGTTCGGTCAGCGCGAGCGCCACCGCACAGGCCAGCGCCGCCGAGGACGAAAGGCCGGCGCCCGCCGGCAGGTCGGCGTCGATCG
>JASHQL010000143.1 GCA_030039155.1 Streptosporangiaceae bacterium
ATCGAGCGGCTGGACGCCGAGGCGCCAGAGCAGGTGCTCAAGCCGTGGCGGCTGCAGCTCGCGATCGCCGAGGCCGGCCGGGCCGGCGAGGTGGTCGTCCAGCTCAGCAAGGCCGTCGTCAGCCGGGGCGAGATCACCCTTGGCCCGGTCGACCTGCTGATCGGGCCGACCGACCGGATCCGGATCATCGGCCCGAACGGCTCAGGCAAGACCACGCTGGTGGACGCCCTGGCCGGGCGTGCCCAACTGGACTCAGGACACAGGTACGCCGGGCCGAGCGTGGTGTTCGGCGAGCTTGACCAGTCCAGGCGCGAGTTCGCCACCGAGACGCCGGTGGTCGAGGTGGTGCGTGCCGCCACCGGCCTCGCCGAGTCCGAGGCCAGGACGCTGCTTGCCAAGTTCCGGCTGCCAGGCGACACCGCGTTGCGCCGTGCCGCCGCGCTCTCGCCAGGCGAGCGGACCAGGGCCGCGCTTGCCCTGCTGCAGGCTCGCGGGGTCAACTGCCTGGTCCTGGACGAGCCGACCAACCACCTCGACATCGAGGCGATCGAGCAGCTTGAGCAGGCGCTCGAGGGCTACCGCGGCGCGCTCATCCTGGTCACGCACGACCGGCGGCTCGCCGAAGCGATCCGCACCGACCAGGTGATCGACGTCACAGCGCTGGCAGCCGCGACCAGTTAGCCGGGCAGCACCCCGACACCGCCGCCGCGCAGCACCGACACGCTACCCAGCACCGCGACTTCACCGCCCAGCATCTCGCCCAGCATCTCGACGCGTGTGGCGTTGGAGTTGCTGCCACGACACCAACGCCGCATGCGTCGGCACCGGGCGGCGTCAATTGCCAGCGCGGCAGGCCACGATCGTGGTGATGGCCCGCTCCAGCGCGTACCCGGCACTCGCCGCCTCACCCTTGACCTGGGCGTCGGCCTCGGCCACGGCGGCGTGCGCCCTGGCCAGCCCGGCGCTGGTCCAGCCCCGGAGCTGCTGCCGCACCCGGTCGATCTTCCATGGCGGCATGCCCAGCTCTGCGGCGAGCGAGGCCGGGCTCTTGCCGCGGCCGGCCGACCCGACCAGGCCGAGCGACCTGACCCCCTGGGCCAGCGCGCTGCTGATCAGCACCGGCGAGGTGCCGGTCGCCAGCGCCCAGCGCAGCTGCTCGAGTGCCTCGGCCAGCTTGCCTTCGCAGGCCCGGTCGGCGACCGTGAACCCGGTGGCCTCGGCCCGGCCGCGGTAGTACCGCCCGACGACGTCCTGGCTGATCACGCCGGTGGTGTCGGCGGCGAGCTGGCTGCACGCGGCGGCAAGCTCGCGCAGGTCGGTGCCGACGGCGTCGAGCAGCGCCCGCAGCCCGCCGTCGTCGGCGCGGCGCCCGGCCGCAGCGAACTCGGCGCGCAGGAAGTCCATCCGCTCGCCGAAGCGCTTGACCGGCGGGCAGTCAACCCGGCGACCGCCAGCGGCCAGCAGGCTGGCCAGCAGCGCTTTGCCCTTCGCGCCGCCGGCGTGGGTGAGCACAAGCACCAGGCCTGGGTCACCGGCGGCGGCGAGCCGCTCGATCTCCGCCGCCACGTCCTTGCCGGCGTCCTGCGCGCCGCGCAGCACCAGCACGGTGTCGCCGCCGAACAGCGAGGGCGCGGCCAGCACCGGGAGCTGGCCAGGTGCGAGCGAGGAAACGGCGATGTCCTGGACGTCTGTCTCATCGGCCGGAGCCAGCGAGGCGGTCCTGGCCGCCGCGACCAGCGCCCGCACCGTGCGCTCGACCAGGAGCTCCTCCTCGCCGATGACGACGGTGACAGCGGCCACCGCAGGATCGGCGGCGCTCGCAGCGGCAGGCATGCATGCAGCATGGCACGTGCCGCCGACGGCACGCGCAGGCGCATACGATGAGCGGCCATGCGAATTGTCGTGTTCGGTGCCAACGGCCCGACCGGGCGACAGCTCGTCGGCCAGGCGCTCGCCGCAGGCCATCACGTCACCGCGGTCACCAGGCATCCGGAGCAGGTAGCGGCACGAGAGCGGCTGACCGTGCTGGCCGCCGACGCCACCGATGCCGCGGCGGTCAGCGCCGCGGTGGCCGGCCGCGACGCGGTGCTGTCGGCGCTTGGCGTCCCCTACAGCCGCAAGCCGATCACCGTCTACTCGGCCGGCACGGCGAACATCATCGCGGCGATGGCGGAGCACGGCGTGCGGCGGCTTGTCGTCACCGGCACCGCCGCCGTCGATCCCGGCTACCGCTCCAGTGACTCGGTGTTCTTTACCCGCGTGCTAGAGCCGCTGTTCATGCGGCTGCCGGGCAAGACCTTGTATGCGGACAACCGGCAGATGGAGGCGCTGATCGCGGCCAGCGGGCTGGCCTGGACGATCGTCCGCGCATGCTGGCTGTTCAATGCGGCCAGCGTGTCCGGCTACCAGGTGTGCCAGGACAGCGCGCACGGCATGTTCACCGCGCGGGCAGACCTGGCCGACTTCATGCTGGCGCAGCTCGCCGACGACCGGTACCTCGGCAAGGCCGCGACGGTCGTCACCACCGCTGGCACGCCGAGCATCCCACGGCAGATCTGGCTGGAAGGCATCAAGAAGGAGCAGAAGCGCTAGCCGGGCTACTCGGCGACCGGCTCGCCGCCACGCCAGACCCGCATCGGCTTCAGGCCGTACGCCCAGGCGAAGGAGCCCTCGTGGTCGGCGTCCCAGGCCACGATGTCGGCCAGCCTGCCGCGGGCCATCGCGCCGCGGTCCGGGGTGCGCAGCGCCTGCGCCCCGCCGAGCGTCGCGGCACGCAGCGCCTCGGTCACGCTCATCCCGAAGTTCGCCACGGCCATGCTGATCACCAGCGGCATGGAGGTGATGCCGTTGCCGCCAGGCGAGTGATCCGAGCCGAGCGCGACCGCCACGCCCTTGTCGAGCAGCGCGCGCACCGGCGGTGACTGCCTGCCCTCCGACACCATCGCCGGGCAGACCACCGCGGCCACGCCAGCCCTGGCGAGCGCGGCGACGTCGTCGCTGTCCGCGCCGTAGAGCAGGTCGGCCGACGCGCAGCCAAGCTCGGCGGCGAGCAGCGCCGCCCCGACCTTGCCGTTGCCGCAGGCGTGCAGCCGTGGCAGCAGGCCGGCCCCGCGGCCGGAGTTGAGCACCCAGCCCGCCTCCCGGCTGGTGAACCCGCCCTCGTCGCAGTAGGCGTCGATGCTGTCAGCGCCGGCGGCCGCGGCATCGGCGCACCAGCTGCTCACCGCGTCCACGTAGTCATGCCGCCGGCCGAAGAACTCGGGCGGTATCGCGTGCGCCGCCAGGAACGTCACGTGCACCCTGGGCATGCCGGGCTCGCCTTCGAGCGACCGGAGCAGCCGCACGTCCGCCAGCTCGCCGTCCCGGTTCAGGTGGTAGCCGGTCTTCGCCTCGATCGTGGTGGTGCCGCTCAGCAGCCACTCGCGCAGCCGCTCGCGCACGCCGTTGCACAGCGTCCACGGGTCGGTGCCGCGGGTGATGGTCACGGTGGAGGCGAGCCCGCCGCCGGCGGCGGCGATCTCGGTGACCGACGAGCCGCCCGACCGCATCGAGATCTCCGCCCAGCGGTTGCCCGCGTACACCGGGTGGGTGTGCGCGTCGATCAGGCCGGGCGTCACCAGCGCGCCGCCCAGGTTCTCCACGTGATCGACGTCGACGATGTCGTTGATGACGCCCGGCACGCTGCCGGGAAGCTCAGCGGCAGGCCCGACCCAGGCGATCCGGTCGTCGTGCGCCAGGATCGCGACGTTGCTCCACACCTCGGAGCCGGTCCACAGGCGGCCGATGTTGGTCAGCAGGCGGACGGTCATCGCGCACCGCCGCGGGCACGGCAGCGTGGCAGGCGGGCACGGCGGGACTGTCCCCGACTTGCCATGCGCCGTCACCTGCCATACGTCGTGATAGTGGTGAACAACCGCGAAGTACCGCGCGCAACGGACCGCTCATCGCCGCAAGCGTGGTCATGCGGATGCGCTAGCCAACATATCGGTCGTGCCACGGTATTGCACCGGGACGCCAATGTAAAGGCCGGTTTATTCGCCCGACGTCTGGCCGCCGGAGTTCGACCGTCCTCGCCGTGCTACCGCCAATTCGCGGCATTCCTGGCTCGCTTGCGCCATCCGAGGATACCCGCAAGCTCCCATCGGGCCGGCCCGACTCGCCGCACCACGCGGCCCGCCGCTCGCCGTGCCACGCGGTCCGCCGCCAGCCCGAGCCCGCGCCCGGCTCCGACGCTCCGCACCGGCCGCCACCTCAGCTAGCTCCCTGACTGAACGGGCAGTTCAGGCAATAGCCGCCGGAAAGCACGATGAATGAACGCAATTGCGTCCGGACAATACTGACCATGCCGAGTTATGCAGCTCGCTGCAATATTCCGCCAGGCAATTGCGTGAGCAATCCGCGGCCGAAAGCGGCGCCTCGGGTAAAACGCCATGCCGCATTGCTGCTGACCATTGGGAAAACGTTTGCAGCGATCGTTTGCATCGGCCGCGACCGGCCAGCCACCTGAGCCCGCCCAGCCGCATGAGCCAGCCCGGGCCGCCTAGCTATCGGCCGGCCCGCGGCCGGCCACCGCGAACCTGTCGAGCTCGGCGGCAAGCCCGAGCGGCACCCTGGCGGTCAGCTCGGTTCCGTCGCCGCAATGGCTCACCGCGAGCACCTCGCCCTCCTGGTGCGCGCGCGACACCAGGTCGCCGCGATCGT
>JASHQL010000144.1 GCA_030039155.1 Streptosporangiaceae bacterium
AGCCGCCGCCCAGCCGCGCCCGCCAAGCCGCCCCGCAAGACGTGCCAGCAAGGCGCCCCGCAAGACGTGCCAGCAAGGCGCCCCGCAAGGCGTGCCCGCGAGCCGCGCCCGCGAGCCGCGCCCGCAAGATCATCCCGCGACCGTCGCCCAGCCGTCGCCCCCCCGGCAAGATCATCCCGTCGCCGACAAGCCTTGCCCGCAAGATCATCCCCCGTCGTTTCACCGATTCTCGTTGTTACATAACTCCCGAACGGGACATTGCAACCACCAGAATCGATGAAATGTCGTCGGTGGGGCAGCTTGGGGGAGCCGGTGGGGGCAGCTTGGGGCCGTCGGTGGGGGCAGCTTGGGGGCCCTCGGTGGGGCAGGTAGGGCAAGTGAGTCAGATAAGGCAGGTAGGGCAAGTGAGTCAGATGAGGTAGGTGGGGCAAGTTGGGCGGCTGGGGCGGCGCGTAAATCGGTTCGCCCGGGTTGGCGGCGCTCGGGTAGCCTGGATGGCGTGAATCCGCTCCTGTCGTGACGGCGCACCCCGATTCAGGGATGATCTGTGCCCGTCCGACAACCTTTTTGTACTGATATGGAGCGTTTTCCCGATGATCTCGGCTCAGGGAATCGAGCTGCGCGCTGGCGCGCGGCTGCTGCTTGATGCTGCGACCTTCCAGGTGTCGCCAGGCGACAAGATCGGCCTGGTCGGCCGCAACGGCGCAGGCAAGACAACGCTGGCCAGGGTGCTGGCCGGCGAGGGGCTGCCGGCCACCGGCACCGTGCTGAACGGCGGGTCCGTGGGCTACCTGCCGCAGGACACCATGGTGGGCGACCTGGAGGCGCTGGCGACCGACCGGATCCTGTCGGCCCGCGGCCTCGATGCGCTGCTTGTCGGCATGCGCGAGGCCGAGGAGCAGATGGCGGACGCGAACCCGGCCAGGCGGGACGCCGCGGTGCGCAGGTACAGCGGGCTCGAGGACCGGCTGCGGATGCTCGGCGGCTATGCGGCCGAGGCCGAGGCCGCTGCCCTTGCCGACAGCCTCGGCCTGCCGCAGAAGGTGCTCAGGCAGCCGCTGCGCACGCTGTCCGGCGGGCAGCGGCGGCGGATCGAGCTGGCCAGGATCTTGTTCGGCGGGGCCGACACGCTGCTGCTCGACGAGCCGACCAACCACCTGGACGCGGACTCGGTGAGCTGGCTGCGTGATCACCTGAAGGCGTTCCGTGGCGGCCTGGTGGTGATCAGCCACGACACCGGGCTGCTCGAGGCGGTGGTGAACAAGGTGTTCCACCTGGACGCCGACCGCGCTTTGCTTGACATCTACAACCTTGGCTGGCATGCCTACCTGGAGCAGCGCGAGACCGACGCGCGGCGGCGGCGGCGCGAGCGCGCCAACGCCGAGCGGCAGGCCAGCGCGCTGCAGTCGCAGGCCGACAAGATGCGGGCCAAGGCCACTAAGGCCAAGGCGGCCCAGGGCATGCAGCGGCGGGCAGAGCGCCTGCTGGCCGGGGTCACCGCGGAGCGGGCACCTGACCGGGTGGCCAGGCTCCGGTTCCCCGAGCCCGTGCATTGCGGCAAGACCCCGCTGACCGCGCGCGGGCTGTGCAAGTCCTACGGCTCGCTCGAGGTGTTCACCGACGTGGACATGGCGGTCGACCGCGGCGGCCGGGTCGTGGTCCTCGGCCTGAACGGCGCGGGCAAGACCACCTTGCTCAGGCTGCTGGCCGGGGTGGAGGAACCGGACGCTGGCGAGGTGCTGGCCGGGCACGGGCTGCGGGTCGGCTACTACGCGCAGGAGCACGAGACGCTGGACAACGACGGCACCGTGCTGGACAACATGCGCTCGGCCGCGCCCGAGCTCAGCGAGGCCGACCAGCGCAGCGTCCTCGGCTCGTTCCTGTTCTCCGGCGACGACGTGGCCAAGCCGGTGCGGGTGCTGTCCGGCGGCGAGAAGACCAGGCTGGCGCTCGCGCTGCTGGTGGTGTCCGGGGCGAACGTGCTGCTGCTCGACGAGCCGACCAACAACCTCGACCCCGGCAGCCGGGCCGAGATCCTGTCCGCGCTGCGCAAGTTCAGCGGCGCGATCGTGCTGGTCACCCACGACGAGGGCGCCGTCGATGCGCTCTCGCCCGAGCGGGTGGTGCTGCTGCCGGACGGCGTCGAGGACGCCTGGAGCGAGGATCTGGCCGATCTGGTCGCGCTTGCGTGATGCGCCATTTCGTCAAAAGAAGAGATCCAATTCCTGTCGTGTGGGTAGCCGATCACGAGTTCATGGGTGATCATGGACTGCAGGCGGTTAACGCAGCGGTCACTTCAGCTCACCGGGAGGTACGCGTGACCGAGACTCTTAAGAAAGGCACCAGGGTCACTGGTGCCGACCGCACCAAGCTCGCTGCCGATCTGAAGAAAAGGTACGGCGCCGGGGAGAGCATCAGGTCACTCGCTGCTTCTACTGGCCGGTCGTACGGATTCATCCACCGGATCCTGACCGAGACCGGAGTCGCGCTGCGTGGCCGCGGTGGTGCCACCAGGGGCAAGAAGAAGTAGCGTCAGCCACCCGGCCGCGGGCCGGGTGCGCGCCCTGGAGGATCAGTGTCAAGCAGCCTGGCTGACCTGACCGCCTGCGGACTCGACCTGGCGGTCGAGGACACCGTCGCGACCATCACGCTGAGCCGCCCCGAGCGGCGCAACGCGATGACCCCGGCAATGTGGCATGGCCTGGCGCAGGTCGGCGCCGCGCTGCCAGAGCGGGTCAGGGTGGTGGTGGTACGCGGCGCCGGCCCGTCCTTCTCCGCCGGGATCGACCTGCGGATGTTCTCCGCCGAAGGGGTGCCTGGCGAACAGCGCCAGCCGAGCGCCGCCGAGCCGGGCTTCGAGGACTTCATCGCCGGCCTGCAGGCGGGATACCTGTGGCTGCGCGACGACAGGTTCGTCTCGGTGGCCGCGGTCCAGGGGCACGCCATCGGGGCCGGCTTCCAGCTTGCGCTGTCCTGCGACCTGCGGGTGCTCGCCGACGACGCGAGGCTGTGCATGAAGGAGCCCGCGCTGGGCCTGGTGCCCGACCTGACCGGCACCAAGCCGCTCGTGGACATCGTCGGGCTGCCGCGTGCCATCGAGCTGTGCCTGACCGCACGGACGGTCGGCGCCGCCGAGGCCGCCGAGCTGGGCCTCGCGGAGCTCGTGGTGCCGGCCGCCGAACTGGACCACGCGGTGGCCGACCTGGTCGCCGCGCTGCTGAGCACCGACGCCGCGGCGGCGCGTGCCACCAAGCGGCTGCTGTCGCAGGCCGCGGGCAACACCGTCGCGCAGCAGGCCGCGGCGGAACGTGCGGCGCAGGCCGCGCTGCTGCGGTCGAAGCTGCCTGCTGGCGGTTAGCCAGCGTGCTTCGCCGACAGCGGAACCGGGAACATCCGGCCTGCTCAGCCGGTTGCCAGCCGCATGCAGATGCAGTGGCACGCGATGCGCGGGTTCGCCAGGGACCCGTCGATCACCAAGCAGAAGATCAAGCCGGGCACGGTGCGCCGGATCACCGGCTACGCCAGGCCGTACCGGCTTGACCTGTTCCTTTTCCTGCTTGCAGCGGCGCTCGACGCCGGCGTCACGGTGACCTACCCGGTGCTGCTCGGCGTCCTCATCGACAGGGGCATCCTGCCCAGGCGGCCGGGCTTTGTGCTGGCCATCGCGGGGGTGGTCGCGGGGCTCGCGGTGTTCGACGCGTTCCTCGGCGTCGTGCAGCGCTACTTCTCCGCCAGGGTCGGCGAGGGCCTGATCTACGACCTGCGCACCGAGGTGTTCGGGCACGTGCAGCAGCAGCCGATCGCGTTCTTCACCAGGGCGCAGACCGGCTCGCTGGTGAGCAGGCTGAACAGCGACGTGATCGGCGCGCAGCAGGCGCTGACCTCGACGCTGTCCTCGGTGGTGTCCAGCGTGCTGCAGCTCGTGCTCGTGCTGATCTTCATGTTCTATTTCTCCTGGCAGATCACGCTGGCCGCGCTGGTGCTGATCCCGCTGTTCCTGTATCCGGCGCGCCGCCTCGGCCGCAGGCTGCAGGTGCTGACCAGGGAGTCGATGCAGCTCGACGCCGCGATGGGCTCCACCATGACCGAGCGCTTCAACGTGGCCGGCGCGATGCTGGCCAAGCTGTACGGCAGGCCGAGGGACGAGGAGAACCTGTTCTCCGGCCGGGCCGGGCGGGTCCGCGACATCGGCGTGCTGACCGCGCTGTGGGGCAGCGGGCTGTTCATCGCGCTCGGCCTGCTCGCCACCCTGTCCACCTCGGCGGTCTACGGGATCGGCGGCATCCAGGTCATCGACGGCACCTTCAAGATCGGCACGCTGGTTGCCCTGGCGCTGCTGCTGAGCAGGCTGTACGCGCCGATCACCTCGCTGTCCAACGTGCAGGTGAACGTGATGACCGCGCTGGTCAGCTTCGACCGGGTCTTCGAGGTGCTCGACCTGAAGCCGCTGATCGACGAGAAGCCGGGCGCGGTCAACCTGGCCAGGCCCGCCGACGGTCTGCCGGGCCTGGCGCCGCAGATCGATTTCGACCACGTGTCGTTCCGCTATCCGTCGGCGGACGAGGTGTCGCTGGCCTCGCTTGAGTCGATCGCGCTGCCGGGCCCCGAGCATGCCGACCCGAACCGGATGGCGCTCACCGACGTCAGCTTCACCGCGCCGGCCGGCAAGCTCACCGCGCTGGTCGGCCCGTCCGGGGCCGGCAAGACGACGATCACCCACCTGGTGTCGCGGCTGTACGACCCGACGCAGGGCGCGGTCAGGATCGCGGGCAGCGACCTGCGGGACGTCACCCTCGAGTCGCTGCACGACGTGGTCGGGGTGGTCACCCAGGATGCGCACCTGTTCCACGACACGATCAGGTCGAACCTGGAGTACGCAAGGCCAAGCGCCACCGAGCAGGAGCTGATCCTGGCCTGCCAGGCCGCGCAGATCTGGGAACTGGTCGCGAGCCTGCCTGACGGCCTGGACACGGTGGTGGGGGACCGCGGCTACCGGCTGTCCGGCGGCGAGAAGCAGCGGATCGCGCTGGCCAGGCTGCTGCTGAAGGCGCCGTCGGTGGTGGTGCTCGACGAGGCGACCGCACACCTGGACTCGGAGTCGGAGGCGGCGGTGCAGCGCGCGCTGCGGACCGCGCTGGCCAGCCGCACCTCGCTGGTGATCGCGCACCGGCTGTCCACGATCCGGGGGGCTGACCAGATCCTGGTGATCGACGATGGCCGGGTGGTCGAGCGCGGCCAGCACGCCGACCTGCTCGCCGCGGGCGGGCTGTACGCGGAGCTGTACCGCACCCAGTTCGCCCAGCAGGAGCCGGTCGGCCAGTCCACGTAGCCGGCTCCGCCGGCGACCGGACCGCAGTGCTATCGGGGCTGGCGCAGAGCCAGCCCCGATAGGGTCGGCGTCGTGCCGCGGTATCCAGACATCGAGCCCTACGAAACCGGCCTGCTGGACACCGGCGACGGGAACCTCGTGTACTGGGAGACCTGCGGGAACCCGGACGGCGTGCCGGTGCTGATCGTGCACGGCGGCCCTGGCTCTGGCTGCACGGCAGGCAACCGGAGCCTGTTCGACCCTGACCGGTTCCGGATCATCCTGTTCGACCAGCGCAACTGCGGCCGGAGCCGGCCGCACGCGAGCGACCTGTCGGCGGACATGCGCCTGAATACCACCGGGCACCTGCTCAGGGACATGGAGCAGCTCAGAGAGCAGCTCGGCGTGGCCAAGTGGCTGCTGCGCGGCGTGTCGTGGGGGGTGACCCTGTCACTTGCCTACGCGGAGCGCCATCCGGAGCGGGTCAGCGGGATGCTCATGCTGAGCGTGACCTCGACCAGGCGGCTGGAGATCGACTGGCTGTACCGCGGCGTCGGCAGGTTCTTCCCTGAGGCCTGGGCTCGGTTCGTCGGCTTCGCCGGCCTGGCCGGGACGTACCGGCTGCCCACCGACACCAAGCCGCCGATCGAGCCGCTGCTGCAGGTGTACTCGCGGCTGCTGGAGGATCCCGACGTCGAGGTCAGGGCACGGGCCGCGGCCGAGTGGGTGACCTGGGAGGACGCGGTCATCTCCCAGGAGGCCAACGGCAGTCCCGGCGCATACAGCAGCCGGGTCGACGAGGCCAGGCTGGCGTTCGTGCGTATCTGCTCGCACTATTTCGCCCACGATGCCTTCCTCGAAGACGGCGTGCTGATCCGCGAGGTCGGCAAGCTGGCCGGCATCCCTGGCGTGCTGATCCACGGCCGCAACGACCTGGGCGGCGGGGCGTGCACGCCATGGGAACTCGCCCGCGGCTGGCCCGGAGCCGAGCTGATCATCGTCGGCGACTCCGGGCACACCGGCAGCGGCACCATGTCCGATGAGATGTACGCCGCCGCCGGCCGGCTCTACCAGCGGATCACCAGCGCGGGCTAGCTGCCGTAGCCGACCCGGCGCAGGTCAGGGCCGGCCACCTTGTCGATCTCCCGCAGCTGGGCCGGCGACAGCAGCCGCCGCCAGACGCCGGGGTCGGCGATCTGCGGCGGGTCGGCCGACCTGCCCTTCCGCCTGGCCGGGATGGGCGCCACCCGGTCGCCGACGAACTCAGACACCGCCGCGGCCGTCGGTGCCGGCCTGGACAGCAGGTGCTCGTAGCGCAGCGTGATCAGCTGCTCCGCGGACAGCCTGGTGCGCAGCTTCGCCATCAGCCTGACAGTGCCGCGCCAGCGCATCGCGCACTTGCCGGCCGGGGTCAGGGCGGGCCAGGCGGCCAGGTCCGGCTCGGACTCGATGCCCATGAACGGGTTGGGAAACTCGCTGTCGATGTTGGCCATGCCCGGCCTGAACCAGGCCAGCGCCACCGGGTCCCTGAGCATGGCGGCGACCACGTCCCTGCCGTCCCTGATCAGCTGCACCAGCTTGGCGTCGGGAAAGGCATCGAGCACGGCCTCGGCACAGTAGATCAGGTCAGGACTCGCGTCCCCGTACCTGCTGATGTCCCGGTCGGCGATGCACGGGGAGTTTCCGGTCACCCGGCCCGCCTCCCGGCAGATCGGCGAGCAGCGCAGGCAGCCGTGCGCGCTAACCTGCCAGGCCTGGGCGAACGCGTCGCGCAGCACCGCGGCCGCGGCCTCGCCCTTGCCGCGCTGGATGGACGGGCTGCGGGCGAAGGCGTAGACCAGGCTGAGTACGCTCGGCTGGCCGATCGTGACGTGGAACCCGGCAGACCGCTTGAGCGCGCAGCCCAGCAGGTCCGCTCCCGAGTGCGGGGCGCCGATGACGAACACCGGCTGGCGGACTTTTCGGCCGTTAACGACCAGAATGTGCGGACGAGCTGGCATGGCTACGGATAAGTGTCGCAGCCGTCGGGTGGCGGCCGGACCACCCCCCCTGGACCCCCGCGCCGCCAGCAGCCGGCCGGCCCTAGGCCGGCCCGGGCCGGC
>JASHQL010000145.1 GCA_030039155.1 Streptosporangiaceae bacterium
ACCGGCGCGACCCGAAGCGATTCCGCTCGATCGGGCTGCGGAGCTGGCGGGCACACCGCCAGCTGCGGCGGCGGTGGGCCAAGCTGTCCGCGGAGTACCGGGCGGCGTCCAAGGACTTCAACTCGCCGGAGCGGTGGCGGGAGACCTTCGCCGCATCGGTGAGCCAGCGGGGCGGCGCGGCATGAACAGGGCGCCGGCGGGCCGGCCGGAACAGGCACCGGCGGCGGGTCCTGCTGCCTCGGCCGATCCCGCTGCCGCGGCCGGTCCCACCGCCGCTGCCTCGGCCGGTCCCACCGCCGCTGCCGAGCCTGCCGCTGCCGGGTCTGGCGCAGCCGACCGCTCGACAGCCGGCCCGGCTGCAAAGCTCGCCAGGTACCTGCCGGTCGTGCTGACCGCCGGCACGATGGTGGTGATGGGGCTCTGGGGCCTGAAGCGCCATTCCTCGATGGGCAACGACGAGGTCGTCACGAGATGGGCGGCGCTGCTCCCGCTGCATGAGCTGTTCCACCTGCTCAGCCACGTCGATGCGGTGCACGGGTTCTATTACTTCCTGATGCACGGCTGGATGGCGGTCGGCACCAGCCCGGCGGTGATGCGCGTCCCTTCGGTGATCGCAATGGTGTTGGCGGTCGCGCTGGTCGCGATCCTGGCCACCCGGCTGACCGGGTCTGGCTGGGCCGGCCTGTTCGCCGGGCTGATCATGGCGTTTACCCCGGTGATCACCTTCTACGCGCAGACCGCGCGCTCCTACGCGATGGTCATGGCGACCGTGCTGGCTGCCACGCTGACCCTGCTGCACGCGATGAAGGGGGAGACGACAGGCGCTCGGGCCCGCTCGGTCGCCCGCCGCTGGGTCGGCTACGGTGCGCTGGTCACGCTGGCCGGCTACCTGAACGAGATGGCACTGCTGATGCTGGCCGCGCACCTGGTGACGGTGCTGCTCGCCAGGTACGGCAGGCAGGTGCTGCGGCACTGGTTCATCGCCGCGGCCGTCGGCGCGCTGCTGGTCACCCCGCTGGCCCTGATCAGCGCGCGGGAGGCCAACGCGGTCGGCTGGATCCCTTACCCGCACCTGTGGATGCTCAAGGTGCTGTTCCACGACTACTTCGGGCCGGTGGACCTGGCGGCCGTGCTGCTGTTCTGCTGCGCGGTGGCCGCTGTGCTGCCGCCGATCAGCTGGAAAGAGGCGACCGCCAAGCCGGCCGCCGGCCCGGCCGCGGCCAACGGCGACGAGGCAGGCCCGCCGGAGCTGCCCTGGTGGCGCACCGGCGGCGTGTCGCTGCCCTCGGTAGCCGCCCCGCTGCTTGTGCTGCCGGGATCGCTGCTGCTGCTCGAGTCGCTGATCGCCAGGCCGCTGTATGTAGACCGGTACGTGCTGTACGGCGAGGCCGGTGCCGCGCTGCTGGCAGGCGGCGGCATCTACCGGATCGGCCGCTGGCTGTCCTCGATCACCGACAAGCGCGTCCTGCTGGTCGTGCCTGGCGTGCTGATCTGCGCGCTGACCCTCGGGCTGCAGCTGCGCAACCAGCACGACGTGCGGACCGCCGGCGCCAGGCTGTTCAACTTCGGTGGCCCGTCCAGGTACGTGGCAGCGCACGCGCATTCCGGCGACGGGATCTTGTACTTCACCGAGTTCTTCCGCAAGGCGGAGCTTGGCTACCCGCAGGACTTCACCAAGGTCACCGACTTCTCGCTGGCCAGGTCGCCGGCCGTGACCGGCACGTTCACCGGCACCGACAAGCCGATATCGACGGTGCGCAGCCTGATGCTCGGCTACCGGCGGATCTGGGTGCTCGGCCGGGCGCCGACCGCGGCGGTGCCGGCTGGCTATCTGCGGGACGAGAAGCTCTGGCTGGTCAGCCACTTCACGCTGGTCCATGAGGTGAGGTTCAAGGGCGTGATCGTGTCGCTCTGGGTGCGCAGCTAGCAGCGCGGGCTGCTGCCAGCGGACCGGCCCGCGCGCTAGCGTGCCGATCGTGACTGTGCCAAGGATCGGCGTCAGCGTGGACCTGGTGATCCTCACGGTGCGCGGCGGCAGCCTGTCGACGCTGGTCTGGCGGCGTGACTCCGATCCCTACGCCGGCCTGGTCGCGCTGCCCGGCGGTTTCATCAGGCTGGACGAGGGCCTGTCGGCGGCCGCGGTCCGGGTACTCGGCGAGCGGGCCGGCCTGCCCGGCGCCCCGGTACACCTGGAGCAACTGCGCAGCTATGGCTACCCCGACCGGGATCCGACCAGGCGCGCGGTGTCTGTCGCCTACCTGGGCCTGGCGCCCGACCTGCCGGCCCCTGACACGCCGCAGATGAGCTGGCAGCCGGTCGCGTCGCTGGCCGCGATGGCCTTCGACCACGCCAGGATCCTGCGCGACGGAGTCGAGCGGGCCCGGTCCAAGCTGGAGTACACCTCGCTGGCGGCAGCGTTCTGCCGGGACGAGTTCACCGTCGCGGAATTGCGCCGGGTCTATGAGATCGTCTGGGGCACTCCGCTCGACCCGCGGAACTTCCACCGCAAGGTCACCGGCGCCGAGCGGTTCCTGGTCGAGACCGGCAACGTCACCACCTCCGGTGGCCGGCCGGCTCAGCTCTACCGCCGCGGCGACGCGGTCCTGCTGCACCCGCCCATGCTGCGCCCGCGCGAGCAGCGACCCCGCGAGGACGCGCCGCCGCCCCGTATACCCTGAACTGCGGCGGCGCGAGACGGCCGGATCGCCGCAGAGCTCGGGAGGACAATGGTGTCCAAGCAATCACCGCAGTTCAGGCGGGTACTCGACCAGTTCACGGGTTACAAGCCGGGCAAGTCGCCCGCCGCGCCGGGCGGCCGGTCGTTCAAGCTGTCATCGAACGAGTCGCCCTATGACCCGCTTCCTTCGGTTGCCGCGGTGATCGCCGAGGCCGCGACCCAGGTCAACAGGTACCCAGACAACACCGCCGCGGCCCTGACCACCGCGATCGCCGACCGGTTCGAGGTGCCGCCAGAGCACATCGCGGTCGGCTGCGGCTCGGTCGGGCTGGCCCAGCAATTGCTCGAGGCCGTCGGCGAGCCTGGCGCCGAGGTGATCTACGCGTGGCGCTCGTTCGAGGCCTATCCGTACCTGACCGACCTGGCCAACGCCGCCTCGGTGCGGGTGCCGCTGCGCCAGGACGCTGGCCACGACCTTGACGCGATGGCCGCCGCCATCACCGGGCGGACCCGGCTGATCTTCGTCTGCACGCCGAACAACCCGACAGGCACCCCGGTGCGGCGTGCCGAACTCGAGGAGTTCCTCGACCGGGTGCCACCGGACAGCCTGGTGGTGCTCGACGAGGCCTACGTGCAGTACGTGCGCGACCCGGACGTGCCCGACGGGCTGACCCTGTACCGGGACCGGCCGAACGTTGCGGTGCTGCGCACCTTCTCCAAGGCCTACGGGCTGGCCGGGCTGCGGGTCGGCTTCCTGATCGGGCACCAGCCGGTGGCCGAGGCGATCCGCAAGACCATGCTCCCGTTCACCGTGAACTCGCTGGCCCAGGCGGCCGCCGTCGCATCACTTGCCGCCGAGTCCGAGCTGCTCGAGCGGGTCGAGCTGGTCGTCAAGGAACGCGACCGGGTGCGCAGCGAGCTGCTCGGCCAGGGCTGGTCGGTGCCGCCGACCGAGGCCAACTTCGTCTGGCTGCCGCTCGGCGAGCGGTCAGCCGGGTTCGCCGAGGCCTGTGACCAGGCAGGCGTGAGCGTGCGGCCGTACCAGCCAGACGGCGTCCGCATCACGATCGCGGACCCGGAGGCCAACGACGCGTTCCTGGCAGCCGCCGCAGCCTACCCGCACCGCAGCTAGCTTATCCACACCTGTCATCGATCTGATTGGCCAAATGTCAGAGCTGCTCGATACTGTGATCGAGTCGACAGCATCAGGCAGGTGACAGATGGCCACACCAGGCACCGGCGACCTCGGCGGCGCAGCCAGCGCGACCGGCGACGCCGCTGGCCCGGCCACCTGCGACGAGGTGACCTGCCTGGATGGCGGGTGCGACGAGTGGCTGTGCAGGCGGCAGGCGGCCGCGCTCAGCACAGTCTCCTTAGGGGTCGGCCCTGGCCCGCGCCCGAAGCGTGCGCAGACCTGGGTGGACAGCCCGGCCGCCAGGCCGCAGTCAGATCCTGACGTGCCGGATGCGCTGGGCGCGGGCTTCACCCACACCGCTTACGCCGACAGCGGGTTCGTCGACCAGCGCGCCGGAGCGTTTGAGGCCAACGGCCGCGCCGACATGCTGCCGCCGTGCTCGGTGCTGGCCGAGCTGACCGGCCAGGCGCTCGACGCCGGCCTGCACCGGCTGACCGACGACGAGCTGGTCGGCGTGATGCGCGCGGCCAGGCGCGTCGCGTCCTGGCAGGCGGCGGTCGAGCTGGCCGCGGTAGCGGAGCTGGCGGGCAGGCGCATCGACTCTTCCCCGGCCGATGCGCCAGGCCCGCGGCCGCAGGAGCGGGCAGCCGCCGAGATCGGCGCCGCGCTGACCCTCACCGGTCAGGCTGCCGCCGTGCTGACCGATCTGGCGGCGGCGGTCGGTCGGCTGGATACCGTCGCACAGGGATTGGCCGAGGGATGGATCGACGTGCCAAAGGCACGGGTGTTCGCCGCTGAGCTGGCCTGCCTTGACAGCCAGCTGATGGCCGACTGCATTGCCACCAGGCTGATGCCAGCCGCGCCCAGCCTGACCACCACGCAGATCCGGGCCAGGCTCCGCAGGGCGGTACTCCAAGCCGATCCTGCCGCGGTCCGCCGCCGTCAGGACAAGGCAAGGGCCGACGCGCGCGTCGAGCTGTGGAGCGAGAGCTCGGGCAACGCCGGGCTAGCAGGCCGCGAGTTGCCGCTGGCCGCCGCGATCAGCGCGGACAAGCACCTCACCGCCGTCGCCGCCGCGATGCTCAAGGCCGGCACGGCCCACGGCAATCTCGACCAGGCCAGGGCCCTCGCCCTCGTCGGCCTGCTGTGCGGCGAGTCGGTGGAAGATCTGGTGAGGTCCGCTGTGGTTGCCGCCAAGCCAGGCAGCGAGCCCGCGGCACGCGGCACTGGCTCGGTCCACCTGACGTTGCCGCTGTCGTCCTGGCTTGGTCTCGCCGAGACAGCAGGCACGATCGCCGGCTACGGACCAGCAGACAGTCGCACCTGTCGCGAGCTCGCGACCAGCCTGGCAAACCGGCCAGCCACCCGATGGTGCGTGACGATCACCAACACCGCCGGTCATGCCCTCGGCCACGCCTGCGCCAGATCCGGGCCACCCGGTAGCGACAGGGCGGGCCCAGGCCCGCCGGGTGGCGGTGCCGGACTGGCCAGGTGGCTCGCCGGGCTCCCGGTGTCGTGGCTCGAGACCGGATCGTGCGGCCATCAGCGGCAACGCGACGGGTACCAGCCTGGTCGCGCGCTGGCCCACCTCATCAAGATCCGGAACCCGACCTGTACGGCGCCGGGCTGCCGTCGGCCCGCCCACGCTTGTGACATTGACCACGTCGTTCCCTACGGCCAGGGTGGCCGGACCTGCGAGTGCAACTGCGGGCCGCTGTGCCGTTTCCACCACCAGTGCAAGCAGGCAGAAGGCTGGCGGCTGCGGCAGCCGGCCCCCGGCGTGTTCAGCTGGACGATGCCGCACGGCCGCAGCTACCGCACGGTCCCCGAGCCTTACCCGGTCTGACCGGCCGAACCCATACTGGGTGCATGGCGGTACTCAAGGTCCTGCAGCTTGACCACGGTCCTGTGCTGTTGCGCACGGCCACCGTCGCGGACGTGCCGGCGATCGTGGCCCTGCTTGCGGCCGACCAGCTCGGCGCGACCAGGGACGGCATCGGCTCGGCCGCCGACCTGGCCCGCTACCAGCAGGCGTTCCGCGACATCGACGCCGACCCGGCGCACCTGCTGGTGGTGGCGGAGGCAGCCGGCGAGATCGCCGGCACCATGCAGCTGTCGTTCTTGCCGGGCCTGGCCAGGCGGGGCGCGCTGCGGGCGCAGGTCGAGGCGGTCAGGGTGGCCGATGAATACCGCGGCCGCGGGCTCGGCGGCCAGATGTTCGGCTGGGCCTTCGAGGAGGCGAGCCGCCGCGGCTGCGCGCTCGTGCAGCTGACCTCGGACAAGTCGAGAACGGCGGCGCACAGGTTCTACCAGCGGCTCGGCTTCGTCGCCTCACACGAGGGCCTGAAGCTCAAGCTGGCCGGAGGCTGATCACCGATGCGCGTGCACGTGCTGCACGAGAACCCCGAGTGGTACGCGCCGCTGGCGGCAGCGTTCGACGCCGCAGGCCTGCCGCACACCGAATGGCTGCTCGGCGAGGCGGCCGTCGACCTGGCCGAGGCGCCGCCGGACGGCGTCTACTGGTCCAGGATGAGCGCTTCGTCGCACACCAGGGGGCACCCGTTCGCCAAGGACCAGACCCGTGGCGTGCTGAGCTGGCTGGCCGCGCACGGCCGCCGGGTGGTGAACGGACGCCGGGTGCTCGACCTGGAGGTAAGCAAGGTCGAGCAGCTCGCCGCGCTGCAGGCGGCGGGCTTCGACGTGCCAAGGACGATCGCGGTGGCCGGCGCCGCCGAGCTGGCCGCCGCGGCGCGGAAGCTGCCGCCGCCGTTCATCGCCAAGCACAACCAGGGCGGCAAGGGCCTTGGCGTCGCGCTGTTCGGCTCGCACGACGAGTTCGATGCCTACCTGGCAGGCGCCGGCTACCAGCCGCCGGTGGACGGCATCACCTTGCTGCAGGAGTACCTGGTGGCGGCCGAGCCCCGGATCACCAGGGTGGAG
>JASHQL010000146.1 GCA_030039155.1 Streptosporangiaceae bacterium
GTGACCGGCGCGCACCTCATCGGCATCGACGTGGGGTCGCAGAGCGTCAAGGGCGTGCTGTGCGATCCTGACGGCGTGCCGTGCGCGACCGCCGGGCACCCGTGCAGCATGACGCACCCGGCCAGCGGCTGGGCCGAGCAGGACCCGGCGCAGTGGCGTGCCGGGATCGCCGCGGTGGTCCGCTCGTTGCTCGCGACGGCCTCGGTTGCGCCGGCTGCCGTCGGCCACCTCGGCCTTGCCTGTCAGGTAGACGGCGTCGTGGCGGTCGACCGCAAGCTGCGGCCGCTGCGGCCCGCGATCATCTGGCTGGACAAGCGGGCGGTCAGCCAGGCTGGCCGGCTGGCGGCCGCGATCGGCGCCGACGAGATGTTCGGCATCACCGGCCTGGTGGCCGACGCCTCCCACCTCGCGCCGAAGATGATGTGGCTGCGCGACGAGGAGCCTGCCGTTTTCCGCGAGTCCGCGCTGCTGCTGCCGCCGGCCGCCTACCTGCTCGGCTGGCTGACCGGCCGGCCGCTGCAGGACCACGCGAACGCCTCGTCCAGCCTGGTCTACGACGTGGCCGGGCGCACCTGGTCCGAGCCGCTGCTCGCGGCGGCCGGGCTTGACACCGGCCGACTTGCGCCGATCGCGGCGGCGCACGAGATCGCCGGCCCGCTGCTGGCCGGCGCCGCCGCCGAGCTCGGCCTCGGCACCGGCTGCCTGGCGGTGGTGGGCACCGGCGACGATCACGGCGCTGCCCTCGGCGCCGGCGTGGTCGAGCCAGGCCTGATCGCCGACGTGACCGGGACCGCCGAACCGGTGGGCACCGTGCCGCCAGAGCTGATCCTCGACGGTGCGCGGCTGCTCGAAACGCACGCGCACGCGGTCGACGGGGCGATCTTCCTGGAGAACCCTGGCTTCGTCTCCGGCGGCAGCCTGCTCTGGCTGGCGAACGTGCTCGGTGCCGGGCAGCCGGAGATCCTGGCCTGGGCGGCGGATGCGCCGGCCGGCGCCGACGGGGTCACGTTCCTGCCTGCGCTGTCCGGCGCGACCGCGCCGCGGTGGAACGACCGGATGCGCGGCACCTTCCACGGCCTGTCGGTGAACCACGACCGGCGGCACCTGAGCCGCGCCGTGGTCGAGGGCTGCGTCTACGCGCTGCGCGACATCACCAGCAGGTTGCAGGCCATGGGCCTGCCAGCCGAGGAGATCAGGGTGGCGGGCGGCGGCGCGCGCAGCGCGCTCTGGCTGCAGGCCAAGGCGGACGCCTGCAAGCTGCCGGTCCGCCCGGTGCTCGGGGCCGAGCCCACCGCGCTTGGCGGCGCCATGCTGGCCGCGGTCGGCGCTGGCTGCTACCCCGACGCCGCCGCGGCCGCGAAGCAGATGGCGGTGCTCGGCGACCGGCTGTACGAGCCCGCGCCGGATACCGGGGCCCGCTACGACGAGGGCTACCAGCGGTACCGGCGGCTGTTCGACGCGGTGGAGGCGATCACCTGATGGCCGAGCTGCCTGACACCGCGTTTGACGTGCGGCGGTACGCGAGCACGGCCCGCCCGGTCGGGCTGCGCGCCGTCGAGATCGGCACCGACGCGCTGCTGCGGCTGCCCGCGCTGATCGAGCCGGTCACGCCAAGCCGCATCGTCGTGCTGTCCGACGCCGTACCGAAGCGGCGCCACGGCCAGGAAGCGACGGCCCTGGTGACGTCACTGCTCTCAGGCCTGGGTGACGTGCACCTCGTGACCGTCCAGGCAGGCGCCGGCGGCGTGCACGCTGACGAGCGGACGGTAGCCGCTGCCTGCGCGGGCGCGGCAGGCGCGTCGGCGCTCGTCACGGTCGGATCGGGAACCGTGGCCGACATCGGCAAGGCGGTGGCGGCAGAACTGCGCACTCCTGTGCACGTGCTGGTGCAGACCGCGCTCAGCGTGAACGGGTACGCCGACGATCAGTCGGTGCTGCTCGTGGACGGGGTGAAGCGGACCACGCCGACCCGCTGGCCGGACGCGCTGATCGCCGACACGCAGCTGCTGGCCGGGGCGCCGCCGGAGCTGAACCTGGCAGGCGTGGGTGACCTGCTGGCGATGTTCACCGCGCCGGCCGACTGGCGGATCGCCAGCCTGCTCGGCATGGACGACAGCTACGCCGAGGACATCGTGGCCATGGTGCGCGAGCACGGCCAGGCAGTGCTGGCCGCGGCGCCGTCGCTGCGGCAGGCCGACACCGCGGCGATCGAGGTGCTGGCGACCGTGCTCACGCTCAGCGGCGTGGCGATGGGGCTGGCCGGCACCACCGCGCCCGCGTCCGGCGCCGAGCACACTGTCAGCCACCTGATCGAGATGGCGGCCACCAGGCAGGGCCGCCGCAGCGCCTACCACGGCGCCCAGGTCGGCGCGGCTGCCGTCCTTGCCGCGCTGGTCTGGCAGCACGTCAGGGAGCGGGTGCGGGCCGGCCTGGTGCTGCTGCGCTGCCCGGCAGACGAGCAGATGCGGCCGGCCGTGCTGCAGGCGTTCGGCGCGCTCGACCCGTCGGGCGCGTTGGCCGAGGAGTGCTGGCGCGGGTACCGGCGCAAGCTCGCCAGGTGGCGGGAGCGGCACGGTGCCTCCGGCCGGCTCGACCCGGCGCAGTTGGACGACGCGGCCCGGCTGCTCGAGCAGCCCGCGGCGCTGACCACCGCGCTGCGCCGCAGCGGCGCCCCGGCGCTGATGGCCGAACTTGACCCGCCGGTCGATCCGCGGACCACCAGGTGGGCGCTGGCCAACTGCCACCTGATGCGCGACCGGTTCACGGTCGTCGACCTCGCCTTCTTCCTCGGGATCTGGCAGCCGGCCGACGTTGACGCAGTGCTGGCGGCCGCGCGATGAGCGGGCAGCTACCAGGACCGCCAGGGATGCTGTTCGACGGCTACGCGTTCGACCTGGACGGCACGGTCTACCTGGGTGACGACCCGCTGCCCGGCGCGGTCGAGACGATCGCGCGGATCAGGCAGGCCGGCCGCCCCGTCGTCTTCGTGACCAACAACCCGCTGCACAGCGCGGCGGACTACGCAGGCAAGCTGCGGGACTTTGGCGTGGCGGCAGCCTCCGGTGACGTGGTGACCAGCACCGATGCCCTCGTTTCCTACCTGAAGGCGGCCTGCCCGCACGGGCGGTTGCTGGTGCTCAGCGAGACGCTGGTCGCGGGCGTGCTGTCGTCCGCCGGGTTCGCGCTGACCACGGATCCGGCCGCGACGGACATGGTCGTGGTGTCCTTTGACCGGACCTTCGACTATGCCAAGCTGCTCGCCGCCTACCGCGCGATCCGGCTGCACGGGGCCAGGCTGGTGGCGACCAACCCGGACCCGTACTGCCCGACGCCGGACGGCGGGCTGCCCGACTGCGCGGCCATGCTCGCCGCCGTGCAGGCCTGCACCGGTGCCGTCGCCGAGGCCGTGGTCGGCAAGCCGAGCCGGCACATGGCGCTCGCGGTGCTCGGCCGGCTTGGCGTCGCCGCGGCCGGGGCGGTCATGGTGGGGGACCGGGTCAGCACCGACATGGTGCTGGCCAGGAACGCCGGGATGGCCAGCGTGCTGGTGCTGACCGGCGCGACCAGCCAGGCCGACCTCGCCGCCGTGCAGCCTGCTCGGCTGCCCGACTACGTGATCGGGACGCTGCCAGAGTTGTTGCCTGCCCTGCCCGAGCCGCCGCTCGGCGAACCTGAAACGAGGGATCTGGAACGTGCCTGAGTTCGTCTTCATGCTGACTCACCACGACGCCACGGTCGCCAACGCGCGGCAGGTCTATGACCAGGTGCGTGGCACCGGGCTGCGGTACGTGGGCTTCAAGGACATCGGCGCGCCGCCTGACCAGCTCGCCGCGATCACCGCGGCCGCGCACGGCGACGGCCTCGAGGTCATGCTCGAGGTGGTCTCGACCAGCGAGGACGACGAGGTCAGGAGCATTTCCGCGGCAGGCAGCATCGGCGTCGACTGGGTGCTCGGCGGGACTCATCCTGACCGCGGGATTGAGATCCTGGCGGGCACCGGCCCGCGGTACTGCCCGTTCCCCGGCACCGTGGTCGATCATCCCAGCATCCTGCAGGGGTCGATCACGGAGATCGCCGGGCACGCCCGCGCGCTCACCGCGAGGCCTGGCATCGACGGGCTCGACCTGCTTGCCTACCGGCACGTGTCGGCTGACCCGGTCGCGCTGGTCCGCGCGGTGGTCGCTGCCGCTTCCGGGCCGGTGATCGTGGCCGGCTCGGTCGCCTCGCTCGGCCAGATCCGCGATATCGCGGCGGCCGGGGCGTGGGGCTTCACCATCGGCGGCGCGATCTTCGAGGGGCTGCTGCCCGGCGGCCCAGATCTGGCCGGCCAGATCAAGGCGGTGCTGTCAGCCAGCGCCGGCTGATCCGGCGGCTGCCGAGTCCAGCCTCCGGCTGGCCTCGGCGTACAGGTCGGCGGGCAGCGGCCCCTTCGCCGCGATGGCCAGGTTCGCGCGCAGGTGATCGAGCTTGCTGGTGCCGACGATGGTGCTCGACAGGCCAGGGTGGCTGAGGGTGTACCTGAGCATGAACTCCGCGGCGGTCATCCCGTCCAGCAGTTCGGCCAGGCCCGCTTCGGTCCAGCGGCGCTGCGCCACCCCGCGCGGCATGCCGAGCGGCTCGGCCTGCCAGTCCTTGGCCGCGCCGCCACGGGCCACGCCGCCGCGGATCAGCGTGCCGGCGCCGGCCTCGGCCGCCTTGGTGATCAGAGCTTCGTGCTCGCGCTGCACCGCCGAGTACGGGATCTGGAAGACGTCGAAGGCGCCCATCGCGATCTGGTCGGGCAGATTGGGCAGCGTTCCTGACATCCCGATGAATCTGACCTTGCCCTGGTCGCGCAGCTGGGTCAGGGTCTCGATGGTGTGGTCGGCTGCCAGCTGCGCGCGGCTTGGCGAGTGGTGTACCTGCACCAGGTCGAGCCGGTCGGTGCGGAGCCGGCGCAGGCTGCCCTCGACCCCGGTCCTGATGTTGAGCGGGCGGTAGTCATGCTGCCGGTGCAGTGTCTGCCGCGGCCGCAGCTTCATCCAGAGCTGCGGCGCCGGGCAGCCGCACTTGGAAGCCAGGAAGAACTCGTCCCTTCGGTGCCCGAGATACCGCCCGATGAGTTCCTCACTCCTGCCGTAGTCGATCGAGGTGTCGATGAGGGTAATCCCGCCGTCCAGCACCGCGCTGAGCAGCTGACCGGCCTGATCATCGGAGATCACCGGATGGCCTGGCGTTCCCCGCAATTCCATCGCGCCGAAGCCAAGCACGGAAACGTCGGTGCCGGTCTTGCCGAGCGGTCTTCGTGCGATCGTCACGCTTGCCTATTCTTCAGCAAGCGGCCGGGCGGCGGGCAGGCGGCGCGGCGCCCGGGCCCGGGCCTGGGCCCGGCCAAGACAAGTCGTAGCGTCTCAGCGAGACGCGGTGCAAGCCGGGACGACTCCCGACGATCTTGCCGGTACCGGGCGGCGTGTGGCATTGCCTGGTCCCGAGCCAAGCGCGAGCATGGTCTCAGCCCCGTCAGCGCCAGCCGGCGAGCGCCAGCCCGGTCGGTGCCAGCCCGGTCGGCGCCAGCTTGCGGGGACCTGCGGCGCGCAGATGAAGGGCGCGGTGATGGGCAGCCTCCGCACGGGACCGGAGTGACGTCCGGCCAGGCCATGGTGATCGCTGACGGGATCCGCCGGACCTTCGGCAGCGGGCATACGGCGGTGCACGCGCTGCGCGGCGTCTCGTTCACGATCGAGCGTGCGCAGCTCGTTGCGCTGCGCGGGCGGTCAGGATCGGGCAAGACCACGTTACTGAACATCATCGGCGGCCTTGACGATCCGACATCGGGCAGCGTGTGGGTGGACGGCCGCGAGGTGAACCGGATGACCGAGCGGGAGCGGCTGGCGCTGCGCCGGGACCGGGTCGCTTTCATCTTCCAGTCTTTCGGGCTTGTGCCGATGCTGTCCGCGGCGGAGAACGTCGGGGTTCCGCTGCGCATCGCCGGCCTGCGGCCAACCGAGCGCCGCGAGCGGGTCGCGGCCATGCTGGCGCTGACCGGCGTGGCCAGCCACGCGGCGCACCGGCCCGATGAGCTTTCCGGCGGCCAGCAGCAGCGGGTGGCCATCGCCCGCGCGCTCGCCGGGCGGCCAGGCCTGCTGATCGCCGACGAGCCAACCAGCCAGCTCGACCTGGAGACCGGTCAGCAGATCATGGAGCTGCTGCTCAGCGTGGTGCGTTCCGAGGGAGTCACCGCGCTGGTCGCCACCCACGACGAGGCGCTCATCGGCGTGGCCGACCAGGTCATCATGCTGGAAGACGGCTCCGTCGCCGGCATCCAGTCCGCCGCCGGTGTCGAGTCCGCCGCTGGCCTCGGGCCGGTCGGCGCCGAGGGCGGATAGGTGCGGTCGGTGCGCGGGCTGGGGCTGACCTTCCTCGCCAGGCGGGCCAGGGCCTCATCGCTGCTGCTTGCCTGCCTGGCGGCCACGGTGCTGATCAGCACCGGGCTGGCAGCGGTGCTCTGGTCGTTCGCTGTCGCCGTCATCCCGCAGGGAGCCGGCAGCGCGCTCGCCGCCCCGCAGGGCAGGGTGATGAAGCTCACCGGCGTGACCAACGCCGGCGAGGCCGCCGCCGACTCGAAGCTGATCCGCGGCACGCTGCGCGAAGCCTGGCCGGGTGTCAGGTTCCAGATGCAGAGCGCGTTGTGGGCCGAGCCGGTCCAGCTGTCGATCACCAGCTCGGGCACGTATTCCACCCAGATTCAGCCCGCGTCGCTGGCCGGGCTGCGCGCCCGGGTGACGCTGACCGCCGGGAAGTGGCCCGGTGCACCGCGCCCCGGCAGTCCGGTTCCTGTGGCGTTGCCTGCCGCCGCCGCGAGCCGGCTGCACGTCGGGCTTGGCTCGGTGCTCACCGGTTCGCCTCCGTCCGGCGGGCCGAAGGTCTCGCTGCTGGTCACCGGCCTGTTCCAGGCCAAGCACCCGGCCGCACTCTACTGGGGCGTCGACCTGGTGGCCAGCTCAGGGATCACCGTCCAGCACTACACCATCAGCACCGCGGGCAGCAGCGAGCCGGCCACCACCGTCAGCTACGGCCCCGCGGTGCTGAACCCGGCCGCGTTCAGCGGCGGGCTCGCCGTTACCCAGGCCTCGTGGCTAGTGCTGCCGCAGGCGAACGCGATGGCCCACGGGAACGTCTTCGCGCTCGCCGCGCGTACCACCCAGGCAGTCTCGAAGCTGAGCGTGGCGCTGCCAGAAGGGCTGCAGGTGACCTCGCGGCTGCCGCAGTTGCTTGACGGCCTCGGCAGCACCAGCGTGCTGGCCAGGTCGCTGTTCACGATCGCCGCGCTGATGTTGCTGCTGGTCGCCGGGGCCGGGCTGGCCCTGGCCGCTCGGCTGCTTGCCAGCCTGCGCGAGGACGAGTCCGCGCTGCTGCGGGCGCGCGGTGCAACCAGGTGGCAGCTGGCACGACCGGTGCTGGCCGAGGCGGTGCTGCTCGGTGTCGCGGCTGGGTCAGCGGGCGTGCTGATCGGCACCAGGCTGACCGGCGTGCTTGCCCGGCTCGGCGACCTGCGCGTTGAGGGCCATCTGAGCGGCAGCATTACCTCGCTGGCCTGGCTGTCGGCACTGGTCATGCTGGTGCTGTGCGCGGCGGTGATGGCGTGGCCGGCGCTGCAGGCCGTGACTCCGGGCGCGGCCAGGCTGCGCCGTGCCCGGCAGGCCAGGCTGGCCGGAATGGCCTGGGCTGGCGGCGACCTGGCGGTGCTGGCGCTGGCCGTGGTGGCGGTGTGGGAACTGCGGGGCTACTCCGCGGTGGCGCATCCGGGGCCAGGATCGCTCGGGATCGATCCCGTGGTCGCCATCGCCCCCGCGCTTGCGCTTGCCGGGCTCACGCTCATCCCGCTGCGCGGGCTGCCGCTGCTGGCCAGGCTGGCCGACAAGGTGACCGACTACGAGCGGCGGCTCGCCGCTGCGATGGTGAGCTGGCAGATAGCCAGGCAGCCGATCCGCCAGGCGGGCCCGGCGCTGCTGGTGGTCATCGCGACGGCGACCACCACCCTGGGGCTGGCCGGGTACGCAAGCTGGCGGCAGTCGGTCGCGGATCAGGCGGCGTTCACGGTCGGCTCCGATGTGCGGGTGGACGCCGTGGACGGAGTGCCGCCGACCGCCGCCGGCCGGATCACCAGGGCGCCGGGCGTGACCGCGGCGACCGTCGGCAGCGTGGCCGGCATCGGGCACGGCGGCGAGTTGATCGCGCTGGACGCGAACACGGCGAGCAAGGCGATCCTGCTGCGCCCCGACCTGTCTCCGCTTCCGGTGGGTGCGCTGTGGCGGCGCATTCACCCGCATCCCATCGGCGAGACGCTGCCGGGCGCGCCGGCCCGGCTGGCGATTCTCGCCGCGATCGGCCGGCGCGGGTCAAGCAGCGCCGCGGAGATACGCAGATACATCGGCTCTCCCACGGCCACGGCGTGGATTCAGGATGCGACCGGCGTCATCTACCAGCTACCCGCCGGGCGACTGCCGGCCGACGGCCAGCCGCACGCCCTGGTCGTCACGTTGCCGGGTCGCCGGCTGGCCAGCTACCCGCTGCGGCTGATCGGGCTCACGCTGAGCTTCGTCGTGCCGCCATACGACCGGTCGTACGAGGCGCTTGGCCCGACAGCGACGCTGACCATCGAGTCGCTGGCGGTGTCGAGGACGGCCAGGGGCCCGTTCGCCGCCCCGTTCCGGCACGGCGACGCCTTGTCGTCCTGGGCCAGCGAGGCATACTCGCCGTCGGTGCCGACCGGGCCGTCCGGCGCGTACGGGCAGATTCCGACCACGGACGGGGTGGGGCCATTCGCCGGGCTGGTGCGCCGAGCCGGGCAGGCGGCGCGGATCCCGTTCCAGGCCGGCCACGATCCATCGCCGAAGATCCAGCGCGAGTTCGGCTTCGACGCCGCGCAGGCCTTCGACCAGCTCATGATCACGGCGCAGCCGGCCACGGCATCGGTGCCGGCGATCGCCACCGACGGCTTCCTCGCGGCGAATCGCCTGCACCTCGGATCGTTCACCTCGGTGTCGCCCGACGGCGGGCCAGGGATCACCGTCCACATCGTGGCCTCGGTGCGCAGGTTCCCGACCGTGTTCGGCCAGAACCGGGCACTGATCGTTGACTACGGGGCGGTCAACGGCCTGCTCGCGGCGAACCTGGCGCAGCCGCTGCCGGTGACCACCTGGTGGCTGCGCACCGTCGGCGGCCGGGTGCCGCGGCTGCCGGCCGGCCTCGGGCTGTCCGTCGTGACCACCGCCAGCCAGCGCGCAGCCCTGCTCAGCAACCCGCTGCTGACCGCCCCGCGGCAAGCCATGCTGGCCATCGGCGTGGTCGCGGTGCTGCTCGGCGTGCTCGGGTTCTCGGTCAGCGTGGCGGCCAGCCTGCGCGCGCGGCGCACCCAGAGCGCGGTGTTCGCCGCACTCGGAATCGGCAAGACCGCCCAGGCCGCCCAGTTGTGCCTGGAGCAGTGCGTGCTGAGCGTGCCCGCCGCGGCCGCCGGCCTGCTGGCTGGCATCGGCCTGGCCCACCTGCTGGTGCCCGCTGTGACGCTGACGACCGATGCGGCGGCCCCGGTGCCGTGGGCCCTGGTGGTCGTGCCGCTCGGGCCGGCCGTCGCGCTGGCGCTCGTCACCGCGGCGGCGCCGGTCGCGGCTGCCGCGCTGTCGGTGCTGCGCAGGCCCGACCCCGCAGCTCAGTTGCGGGCGGAGGCCGTATGAGCACGCTGTGGCCGCGGCTTCGCGCGGCCTGGGTGACGCTGACCGGTACCGGTGCCGCCGCCAGCGTCGGGTTCGCCTTGCTGGTGTTCGCCGCCATCCTCGCCAGCCTGGCGATCCCGCGGGAAGGCGCCGGGCTGCGCACCGGGGCGCTGCAGCGCACGATCGCGACTTCGCGGCCCGCCGACCGCACCGTGATCGGGACCGCGCTTGAGAAGTCCCTGCTTGACACGAGGGACCAGGTGCGGGCCGGCGACCTGTTGTCGGTGCTCGCTGCGCTGCGGGCGCGGCTGCTCGCTGGCGGGCTGCCGGTGGCCAGCAGCCCGCCGGCCTGGGCCAGCCTGACGACAGGCTACGTGCCGGTGCAGGGGACAGTTCAGCCAGCGCAGTACGGCACGCCGCAGTTCGAGCTGACCTACCGCACGGCGCTGGCTCGCTACAGCCGTGTGCTGGCCGGCCGGCTCCCGGTCGGCGGCTCCCAGGCCGCGCACCGGAACGTGGTGCAGGTGGCCGTGACCAGCGCCGCCGCGGCCAGATTCAGGTTGCGGGTCGGCGCCCTGCTGCCGGCCGGCCCGATAGAGCTGCTGGTCACCGGGATCATCAGGCCGGTGCACCCGGCTGCGGCCTTCTGGACCCAGACCCCGGCGGCAGCCAGGCCATCGCTGACGCCGGGCAACTCGTCGCAGCGGCCGTACTGGTTCGGCGCGGTGTTCGTCGGCCCCGGTGCGCTCCCGATCATCGAGTCCAACTACGGCACCGATGAGATGGTGGCGACCTGGGTGTACGAGGCCTCGCTCGGCCATCTGGCGGCCGGCCAGGCCGGCGGGACCGAGGCGAGCGTGACCAGCCTGATCATCTCCGGGGCGACGCTGACTGGTACCGGGATCGGGCACCCGGTCACGGTGGCCATCGCCTCCCAGATTCCCTCGATCCTGTCCCCGTTCATTGCCGGGGAGCAGGCCGCCGCCCCG
>JASHQL010000018.1 GCA_030039155.1 Streptosporangiaceae bacterium
CCCTCGCGTTGCTGCCCGAGGATCTCGGCGAGCGGGCGATGCTCGGCGACGCCGGCGCGAACGCGCTCGGTGCGATGCTCGGCACCGCCGCGGCCGCCAGCCTGTCCCGGCCGGCCAGGGTCGGCACGCTCGCGGTCGTCGTCGGGCTGACCGCGGCGAGCGAGGTTGTCAGCTTCACCAGGGTCATCGAGCGCACCGCGCCGCTGCGCTGGCTCGACATGCTCGGCCGCCGCCCGCCTGCTACGCCGGCCAGCACCGAGGCGGCCAGGCCCGCCGCGGCGCCGCTGGCTGGCGATTCGCCCGCGCCGGCGCCGGCCCGGTGACCGGGCCCGCATTGCCGGTCACCGAGGAAGGCCAGGACCCGGACGCGCAGTGGCCGGGCGGCGGTGGGACCGGCATCGGCCGCGCTGCCGCGCTGATCGCGACCCTGACCGTGCTGGCCAGGGTGCTCGGGCTGGTCCGCACGCTGGTCTTTGCCGGGACCGTCGGCAACTCCTGCCTCGGCACCGCCTACGTGACCGCCAACCAGGTGCCGAACATCATCTACGACATCGTGATCGGCGGCGCGCTGACCAGCATCATGGTGCCGGTGCTGGCCAGGCCGGCCCGGCTGGCGCAGGCCAATCCGGCCGACGCCCGGCAGGTGACGCAGGTCTCGTCGGCGTTGCTGAGCTGGACGATCGTGATCCTGGTGCCGGTCAGCCTGGTGTTCGCCGCCGCGTCAGGCCCGATCGCCGTGGTGCTGAACCCGCGCAATCTCAGGTCTGGCTGCGGGCACGCGGACCTGGTCACGGTGACCGGGCACATGCTGGCGGTATTCGCCCCGCAGATCCTGCTGTACGGCCTGGCGGCGGTGCTCTACGGGATCTTGCAGGCGCACCGCAAGTTCGCCGCGCCCGCCCTCGCGCCGGTGATCTCGAGCCTGGTGGTGATCACCGCCTACCTGGTGTTCGTGCCGTTCGGCGGGAAGTACGCGGGCAGGCACATGTACGGGCTGCCGCTCAGCGCCGAGCTGATCCTGTCGGTCGGCACCACGCTCGGGGTGGCGGCGCTGGTGGTCACCGCCGCGGTGCCCGCCTGGCGGCTGCGGTTGCGGCTGCGGCCGACCCTGCGGTTCCCGGCCGGGGTGGCCAGCCGGGTCAGGGGACTGGCCCTGGTCGGCATCGCCGCGCTGGTCGCGCAGGATGCGTCGGGCCTGGTGGTGATCCTGCTCGCCAACGGCCGCGGCCTGCAGGGCGCGGTCGTGCTCTACAACTACGGCTGGCAGGTGTTCGAGACCGCCTACGCCGTGCTCGCGATCTCGATCGCGGTCAGCGCGTTCCCGCTGCTGTCGGTCAGGGAAGGCGCCGAGTTCGACGAGACGGCCGCGGCCTCCACCCGCGCGGTGCTGCTCATGTCGTTCCTCGGCGCCGCGGTCATCGCGGCCATCGCCAGGCCGGCCGGCCAGCTGTTCGCCAGCCCGCACGTCGGCCTGCTGCAGCGGCACGTGCAGGCGCACGAGCTTGCCCTCGGCCTGGTGATGTTCGCGCCCGGCCTGGTCGGCTTCGGCATCATGGCGTGCCTGTCCAGGGTGCTGCTCGCCGTCGGCCGGAACTGGCTGGCCGCCGCCGCCATCTCCGGCGGCTGGCTCGCGGTGATCATTGCTGACGTGCTCATCGTGGAGCTCGTGCCTGCCCGCTTCGTGGTCGCGGCGCTCGGCCTTGGCAACTCCATCGGCCTGACCGCTGCCGGGATCGCGCTGATCCTGGCGGTCCGCAGCGTGCGCGGCGGTGCCGCACTGCGCGGCGGATGGCGGGCAGCCGGCGCCGGGCTGTGCGCCGCCGTGGTCGCGGCCGGCGTCGGCGGCGCGGTGTCGGCTGAGCTGCCGGTGACCACCAGGCTGAGCGGGGCCGGCGTGGTGATCCTGGCCGGGTGCTGCGCGATCGGCGTGTTCCTGGTGATCGGCTACCTGCTCGACGTGGGTGACCTGCGTGCGGCGGTGTCCAGCGTGCGACGGGCCGTGCTGCGGTGACCACGGAAGCTGCGGTGACCCAGGAACCTGCGACTGGCCTGCGGGTCGGCTACCTGCTGGCCGGCACCACCGGCGGCATCGGCAGGCACGTGCGGATGCTGGCTGACGGCTGCGCGGCTGCCGGGCTGCAGGTGACGGTGTTCGGGTCGGCTGACGTGCTTGTCGCACTTGGATTCAGCGGCCAGTCGGCCAGCGGCATCGCGGCGGTGCCGGTGCAGATCGCCGACCGGCCAGGACCGGCCAGCGTGCTGCGCTCGGTGCGCGCGCTGCGCCTGGCGCTGGCTGACACTGGCCTTGACGTCCTGCACGCGCACGGGGTGCGGGCCGGCGGCTGCGCGGCGCTCGCGCTGCGAAATCAGGCCAGCGGGCCTGCCGGGCCGCGGCTGGTGGTGACCGTGCACAACGCGCCGCCGCGTGGCCGGCTGGGCGCGGCGGGCTACCGGCTGTTCGAGCGGCTGATCGCCAGCCGCGCCGACGTGGTGTTCGCGGTATCGGCTGACCTGCTGGCGCGGCTACGCCAGCTTGGCGCGCGCGACCT
>JASHQL010000147.1 GCA_030039155.1 Streptosporangiaceae bacterium
TAGCGGTGCTGACGGCCGGCACGTCCTCGGCCACGAAGATCCACTCCGTTGGCGAGATGATCAGGTTCTCCGGAGCGCAGCTCCGGGGAGCGATCTTGCTAGGCGCGGACAAGCGCGATGAGACCGTCGGCATCCTCAGCTCGGGCCGCCCGGCGTTCGCCATGTCGCCCGCCGCGCAGGCCGCGGCCGCGGAACGGTACGTCGACCGTCAGCCGCCGCCGCGATCCGAGCCCAGGGCGAACGGAAGTCACCGGGCCGAGAACGGCAGTCGCCAGGCCGAGGAGCAGGCGGGCCGCCGCAGGGACTGACCGCCGGACGGGTGCCGCGGCCGCAGGCGGATCGGAACCCCGGCCGCCTCCGGATCGGCGCCGCGGCCGTCGGCGGATCGGAGCCGGGGTTGCCGCAGCCGGGGTTTGCACGCAGTCAAGCCAGCGGCGGCTGCCAGCTAGTTCCCCCTGAGGGTGCTGCCCGGGTCTTGGTTGTAGGCGGCACTGCGCCAGATCGCCCAGCTCACCGTGTTGCCGAGCTGGAGGATCATGAACCGCCACGGCCCCTGGTAGGTGTTGTCTTCGAACTCGTTGCCCTGGTGGAAGGTGATGTTGTCTTCCACGCTCGTGCCCTGGTACGGGCTCCACGACGGGTCGCTGCCCCACTCGGAGAAGACCCCGACGTAGCCGCAGCCGTTGGCCGGCGTGCAGTCGGACCCGATGGCCTTGGGATGGAACTCGAAGATGTTGTGCTCGACCAGCACGTTCTGGGTCTTCCACCGGCACAGGTCGTAGTAGTCGGGCACCTGGGCGGGCGTCGCCCCGGTGAGGTTCGCCTGGTCACACGTGTTGATGTTGGCCACCGACGGATCCACCAGGGTGCAGCTGCCGGTGCTGCTGTTGTCCGGAGAGCCGCAGAACCTGTTGGCGTTCTCCCACAAGATCACGCCGCTCCAGTTGTCGTCGAACGTGTTTCCGGTGATCTTGAACGACTGGCCGAAGCTGCCAGGCACCCGGCTGTCTGAGCCTGACTCGGAAATGTAGATGCCGCCGGACGGGAAGCCGTCGTTGTGCGGGCCATTCCCCAGGCCGTTGCGGACGAACACGTTGTCCTTGATCAGCGCGTTGTAGCTGATCTCGTAGATCAGCCCGGTTGCGTAGTTGTCCTGGAAGTAGTTGTGCGCGATCTCGAACCCGCGGTTGTTGGTGTCGGCCCACAGCCCGACGCTGTGGTTGCCGTGCACCCAGTTGTGCGTCACGATCGCGCCGTTGACCGACCAGAACTTCCCGCCGCCGGTGCAGCCGCAGCCTGATATGTGCGCTTCCCAGTTGTAGGTGTCGTTGCCGGTGATCTCGTTGTGGGTCAGCACGATGTTGGACGGGCCGGCCACCGAGTAGGCGTTGAACCCGTACTGCTGGTTGTCGGCAAGGCAGTCATGGGCGATCCGGTTCCGTGAGCCGATCATGATCCCGGCTCCGGCATTGTCGCGGATGGTCGAGTGCGAGATCGTCCAGCCGGTCGCCGAGTCCTGGTTGACCACGCCCTCGTTCATGTTGCCGCCGAGCGTGCCGAAATCCTCGATCGTCAGGTAGCTGATCGTGACGTCGGTCGCGTTCCCGCCGAAGGCGTAGTAGTTCACGTGCTTGCCGGTGATCACCGCACCGGGCGCGCCGATGTAGACGGAGTCGTGCCCCGGCAGGATCTGGGTGTACTTGCCGGCGCCGAGCGTGTGCACGCCAGGCGCGAACCAGTAGGTGCGGTGCCGCCTGCTCCAGTTGACCCTGGCGTCGTTACCGGCCGGCACGCGGATCGAATGGCGCGGCGCGCGCCGCGGCCCGCGGGCCAGCTCGGCCTTGTTGCCGCAGACTCGCAGCGAGCTGGTCGGCGAAACTGTCGCGGTAGCCGCCCTGGCTTCGTGCCAGAGCGAAGGCGCGAGGCACGCGCCCGCCACGGCAACGGCCGCGAGGCCTGCCGCCAAGCGGCGGGATCCTGATAATGCAGCAGGTATTCGCCTGAATCGCAGCATTCGCACGGCCCACCCCTCGGTAACGCCCGGCTGGCGGGCATGCCAGGTACTTTAGTGCGCTGCGTGGCACTCTGCGCGGTTATCGGTTACCGCAAGCCGACGCGAATATGGCCATTCGGTGTCGCCGGCGGCAGCATTTGCCTCAGGCGTTGTGCGCCGCTGGCCGCGGCGAGCAGATGAAGAAGTACTCCACCGCGAGCAGCGGGCTGAGCACCGGCAGGTTTGCCTGCATCCGGATCTGGCTCGCTCGCATGAACCAGCGGTTCGGCTCGCTGTGCCGCCAGTTATGCGAGGTGGGGAAGCTCCGCTCGATGTCGAAGAAGCGGGACAGGCTGGCCCGGAAGTCGCTTTGGGTCCTGATGTTGCTGTACGGCCAGTAGAGTTCGCGGTCGCGGTGCCCGAAGTTGACGTAGGTCGCGATGAACGTGCCAGCCGGGGCAAGGATCTCGCGAATCTCGGTCAGCTTCTGCTCCTGGCAGTCCGCCGTGTACTCAAAGAACCCCTGTGCAACGACAATGTCGAAACGCCTGCCGTCAAAGCTGACCGGCGATTCAAGCAGGTCTGCCTCGAGCAGGTTCGGCGCCGGCTCCTGAATCGCGATGTCGACGCCGAAATAATGAATGTTCGGCTGCAGCACCTGCCTGAGCGCGGCCGGCCCGCAACCCACGTCGAGCAGGTCGCACTCGCGGCCGGCGGCAATCTTGTTGACAATGCGCCCGGCCTTTTGCAGGCGGAAATGCGGCTTGCTGAACTTAAGATTTTCCGCACTCCAGAAGTCACGCTTATAAACCTTAGGTTTGTCCGGTGCTTCCGGGAGAGTGAGCTCGTGCTCGCGCGGTTCCTGCACCACCGGCTCCTAGAATGAAACGCTCGTGAGTTAGCCATAGTACTTTGAGTACGGCAATTTTCCGGATCTTTACGGCTTCTTTGCAGATTTCACGCTGGCCGTCTCGGGCGGGTCAGTGGCGGGTCCCGTTGCCGCACTGCTGCCACCTCAGACCGGGTGCTTGATCGCGAAGCGGTAGATGTCAAGCAGCTTTGCCAGGTTCTGCTCAGGGTCGAACCGCTGCTCGTAGCTCTTCCTGGCAAGCTCGCCGTAGTGCCGGAACTGCGCCGGGTTCGCGGCCGCCTCGGCGAACGCCGCGGCCAGCGCGGCCGGATCCCCGGCCCGGAACAGCACGCCGTCGCTGCCATGCGTGATGAGTTCCGGCAGCGAGCCGTGGTCGGCGCCGATCGCGGGCACGCCCGCGGCCATGGCCTCGACCACGACCAGGCCGAACGTCTCCTCCCATGCGGAGGGCACGACGATCGCGCGTGCCGTGGCGATGAGCTGGGCGCACGCCGCCGGGTCGATAAGGCCGAGCAACTGGACCGAGCCGCGGGCCGCCGCCCAGCCGGTCATCTCCTGGCCGAGCGGGCCCGCGCCGGCCACGGTCAGCCGCAGGCCCTGGTCGCCGGCCTGGGCCAGGTACTGGTCCCAGCCGGCCATCAGCAGCCGCATGCCCTTTGCCTCGTCGAGCCGGCCCGCGTACACCACGGCCGGCTGGCCGGCGGCCGGGTCGGGCGCACTGGCCTGGTGTGGCCGGCGCGGGATCAGGTTGTGCCTGACGAACACCCTGTTGCTGTCCAGCCGCAGGTCGCCAAGCAGGTCGCGCTGCGCCGCCGAGATGAAGATGTAGGCCGCCACCAGGGATCGCCACGCCCGGCGGTGCAGGCCGGTCGACAGCGTGACCGGCACGGTGGCCGCACGCGAGCCGCGGTAGCAGCCGTGTAGCACGGCGTGGCCGCCGATCCGGCCGGCGCAGTCGTGGCAAGGCCCGCCGTCGCGGAAGAAGTCGCCGCTCGCGCACGCGAGCTTGTAGTTATGCAGCGTGGCGACCACCGG
>JASHQL010000148.1 GCA_030039155.1 Streptosporangiaceae bacterium
CGAAAGTTCGGTGCGCGCAGCCATTCCACGCGCACTGGGATTGCGCGCAGCCCTCGTGCGCATCAGGGCGCGGCTTACCGCTGAGGGGGATTTCGACGATACGCCAGTGACGAACGGGAAGTACCCAGGATGACATCCGACGGGACACCAGACCATCAGCTGCACAACTTCCTGGCCGCGGCCCGCGCCCGGCTCCGCCCCGAGGACATCGGCATCAGACCCCCGGCCAACCGCCGCGGCAGTGGGCTGCACCAGTCCGACCTCGCCGATGCGCTCGTCGTGTCGGACCGCTGGTACAACGGCTTCGAGAACAGCACCCCTCCGCCGTCGCGGTACGACGCGCTGGTCAGCCGGCTCGGCGAGCTGCTGCGCCTCACCCCGGCCGAGCGCATATACCTCCACCTGCTGGCCACCGGCCACGAGCCGGCCACGCCGGCCGCCGATCCCGCCGTCGACGGCCTGGCAGTCCGGCCCGTCCTGCAGCAGCTGCTCGCCTCACTTGGCCCCGGACTGCCCGCCATCGCCTGCGACATCGCCTGGAACGTGATCGCCTGGAACCAGGCGATGACCGATCACCTGGCCGGCGACGCCACCGTACGGCCTGGGCAGAGCAACGTGATCACCTGGCTGTTCACCGATGACGCCGAGCGCGTCATCGCTGACCTCGGACACGCCCGCGAGGCCGAGATCGGCAACGTGCTCCTCGCGATGGCACGCCACCCCGGTGATCAGCGGCTGCGGCGGCTCGCCGCGCAGCTGCAGGAGATCCCAGCGGCCCGGCGGCTGTGGAACCGCCAGCGCATCCCCGACGACCCTGTGATCAGCACCCGGCGAGTGCGGCTCATACGCGGCGGCACGCACGAGGGCCACGTGCTCAACCTGGAATTCCCCGGCAGGCTCCGCCTGCTTGCCCTCGTCCCCGGCGCGAGCTGGCTGACCGCGATGCGCAGCAACGGCGCGCCCATACCGATCTGCCGGTCTCGGCGGCGCAGCTCGGCCGGGACGTGGGTGATTTCGGCCCAGGGGTCAGCACGGATCCAGCACCATGTTGGGAACCGGCGGGAACCAACGGGAAATAACGGGCATACAATCAGCCGTCAGACTCCCCCGCTCAGCCCGCCAAACCAAACCCGCATCAGCGCCATGACCAGCGGTTATCACCGCACGTCAAGGCCGGTAACGGCCCTTCCGATGATCATGCGCTGGATCTCCGAGGTGCCCTCGAAGATCGTGAAGATCTTGGCGTCCCGGTGCCAGCGCTCGACCGGGAAGTCGCGGGTGTAGCCGTTGCCGCCGAGCACCTGGATCGCCTGCTCGGTCACCCGGACCGCGGTCTCCCCCGCTACCAGCTTGGACATCGAGCCTTCCGCGTGGCTGAACGGGATCCTGTTGCGCGCCATCCAGGCCGCCCGCCAGGTCAGCAGCCGGGCCGCGTCCACCGCTGCCTGCATGTCCGCGAGCTGGAACGCGACGCCCTGGTTCTGCCCGATCGGCTTGCCGAACTGCACCCGCTTGGTCGCGTAGTCGGTCGCGTACTCCACCGCTGCCCTGGCCACGCCGACCGCCATCGCCGCGACGCTCGGCCGTGACGCCTCGAACGTCTTCATCGCGGCCTGCTCGCCGCTGCGCTGCCCCTCGGCTGCGCGGGCCAGCCGCGAGTCAAGCCGCTCCTTCCCGCCGACCAGGCACCGGCCGGGTACCCGGACGTCGTCGAGCACCACCTCGGCGGTGTGCGAGGCCCTGATCCCGTGCTTGCGGAACTTCTGGCCCTGGGACAGCCCGCGGCTGCCTGGCGGCACGATGAAGGTGGCCTGGCCCCGGCTGCCGAGCGCCGGGTCGACCGAGGCAACCACCACGTGCACGTTCGCGATGCCGCCGTTGGTGGCCCAGGTCTTGGTGCCGGTCAGCACCCACTCGTCGCTGGCGGCGTCGTACACCGCCTTGGTCCTGATCGCGCCGACATCGCTGCCGGCGTCCGGCTCGGACGAGCAGAACGCGCCGAGCTTGACGTCCCCAGGCCCGCCGAACATCTGCGGCAGCCACTCGCCGATCTGCTCGGGCGTGCCGTTGCTGGCCACCGCCACGGCCGCGAGGCCGCTGCCTGCCAGCGAGAGGCCGATCCCGGCGTCGCCCCAGAACAGCTCCTCGAACGCGACCACCATGCCCAGGCCGCTCGGGTCGAGCCACTGCGTGCTGAAGAAGTCGAGCGAGTACAGCCCGATCTTGGCCGCCTCTTCGATGATCGGCCACGGGGTCTGCTCCCGCTCGTCCCACTCCGCGGCGGCTGGCCGCATCACGTCGGCGGCGAACCCGTGCACCCAATCGCGCATCTCCCGCACCGCGGGCGGTGGCTCGAGCGAGAAACTCTGCTGTTGCTGGTCAGGGCTCATGACCCATAAGTTACCAGCCAGTAATAGCAGAAGCTAGCTACCCGCAGGCAGTTCTGGCGCCGACGACCCCGGACCGATCTGCGCCTTGAGCGCGGCCAGTTCCTTGTCCACATCGGAAGCGGAGCTCACCTCGTCCAGCTCCTTCTGGATGTCGTCGCCGCCGCCGCCGACGTCCTCGAGCACGCCTGACTGCATCAGCTCGTCCAGCGCGCCGGCCCTGGCCTGCATGTTGGCGATCTTGTCCTGGGCCCGCTGCAGCTCCGCGCCGGAGTCGCTGAGCGTGCTGGAGATCCCGGTTGCCTGCTCGTTCACCGAGGTCATGGCCTGGGCGGCGGTGTACTGCGCCTTCATGACCTCCTTCTTCGAGCGGAAGTCGTTCACCCGCTGCTGCAGTGCCTGCAGCGTCTGCTCGAGCTTCTGCTCCTGCTCGGTGAGCTGCTGGTGCTGCGCGTCCAAGTCGGTGATCTGACCCTGCGCCGCCGACTTGCGCTGCAGCGCCTCCCTGGCCAGGTCCTCCTTGCCCTGCCCGAGGGCCTCCTTGGCCTGGTCCTGCAGGTGGTCGACCGTGTGCTGGAGCTGCTGCTCCTGCAGCTCAAGCTGCTTGCGCGAGGCGGCGATGTCGACCAGCGCGCGGCGGACCTTGGTGAGATGGTCGAGCATCTGCTCGTAGGACAGATCGAGCATCTCGTCCGGCTTCTCGGCCGCGTCGAGCGCCTTGTTTGCCTTGGCAGCGAGGATGTCGTGCGCGCGCTGGAAAAGAGTCATAGCCGCAGGCTACCCCCGGCCGACCTGCCCGGAGTCCGGGCGCACTGCCATGATGACCCGCATGGACCAGAACAGTTACCAGCAGCTGAAGTTCAGCCGGGAGCCGGACGGCGTGCTCGTGATCACGCTGGACCGGCCGGAGAAGCTGAACGCCGCCGACGAGGTCATGCACGGCGAGCTGGCCAGGGTCTGGACCGACGTCAGCCGCGACGAGCAGACCAGGGTCGCGGTGGTGACCGGGGCCGGCCGCGCCTTCTCGGCCGGCGGCGACCTGGCCATGGTCGAGCGGCAGATCGGCAACTACGGCCTGGTGACGCACATGCTCACCGAGATGAGCGACCTGGTCTACAACATGGCGAACTGCGAGAAGCCGATCGTCTCTGCCGTCAACGGGGTCGCCGTCGGGGCCGGCCTGGTGGTCGCGCTGCTCGCCGACATCAGCATCTGCGCGGAGGACGCGAGGCTCGGCGACGGGCACGTCAGGCTCGGCGTGGCGGCCGGCGACCATGCGGCGATCGTCTGGCCGCTGCTGTGCGGGCTGGCCAGGGCCAAGTACTACCTGCTGACCGGCGAGATGGTGACCGGCACCGAGGCCGAGCGGATCGGCCTGGTGAGCAAGGCGCTGCCGCGCGAGCAGGTGCTGCCGGAGGCGATGCGGGTCGCGGCTCAGCTCGCGACCGGCCCGCAGCTGGCGATCCGGCTGACCAAGCGCGCGCTGAACGGCTGGCTGCGGTCGGCCGGGCCGATCTTCGACCAGTCGGCCGCCTACGAGATGCTCACCTTCATGGGCGAGGACATCAAGGAGGGCCTGGCCTCGCTTCGGGAGAAGCGGCAGCCCGAATTCGGTTAGCCGGGCTACGAGCCCGCCTGCTGCGGAGCTCGGCCGGCCGCGTGACTGCCCCGGCTCCGCTGCCGGCCGAGCACGTACAGCACCGACCCGATGGCCAGCGACACCAGCGTGATGCCGCCCACCCACCAGAACCAGGTGCCGTAGTCGATCGCCACGCTGCCGATCTTCAGCACCCCCGCGTCGTTGCTGATCAGGGTCGCGTTCCAGGAGCCGGACAGGGTGGACACGATGCCGATGAACGCGGCGACCCCGCCGACGATCGAGCAGGCCCAGAACACCGCCGGGTGCGCGAGCCTGCGCTGCTCGAACTGCGTGCGGTACCGGCGCAGGATGATCAGCACGTCGATGAACAGCACCACGATCGAGATGCACCAGATCACCGTGACCGCCGCCTGCAGGATGTCGTAAATCCTGGTCTCTGAATCGACCGACTGCTTGGCCGCGACCACCGAGGGCACCAGCACGAACGCGATCAGCGCGAACGCCACCGCGATGATGGTCTGCACCCAGACCGCGACGTCCGGCACCTTGTTCTTGTTCACGTGCGACATGGCCTTGGGCAGCCGCTCGTCGAGCCCGGACACGAAGATCAGCCGGGCGAAGGAGTAGTTGTACACCACGGTGATGAACAGGAAGAACAGCGCGAGCACCAGCGCGGTCGCCTTGCCGGCCACCGAGCCGAACGCGACGCCGACTGCCGCGGCCACCGCTGGCACGTTCGCCGCGGTATGCGCCGGCACGGTCACCATCACCCCCCAGGTGGCCAGCAGGTAGGCGACCATCACCACCAGCGAGCCCCAGAGCAGGTACCTGGTCACCGACCTGGTGTTCCTGATCTCCACGCCCATGTTCAGCGGCACCTCGACGCCGAGCAGGGCAAGGACCACCAGGCCGAAGAAGGTCCAGTTGGTGAAGTTGATGCCGGTGTGCGCGCTTGGCTTCCACGCCGCGAAGTCCCACGGGTTCACCACCGCGTGATGGCCGCGGGCCAGGTACACGATGCCGGCCGCGAACATCGCCAGGATGGCCAGCCCGTACAGCGCGAACACCACGTTCACCACGGACTGGGTGACCCGGAACCTGAGCACCGCGATCAGCGCGGACAGCACCACCATGGCGGCGATCACCAGCCCCTGCTCCTGCACCGACCACGCCGCGGTGCTCGGGAACGCGTAGTTGATGAAAGAGACGGTCACCGTGCCGGTCGCCACCATCACCAGCACGCCAGGCCACCACGCGCAGAAGCCGGCGAAGAAGCCCCAGAACGCGCCGAACGCCTTGTGCGTCCACAGGTAGATCGAGCCCTCGCCTGGGAACATCACGCCGAGCTGCCCGGTCGCGACCGCGCACGGGATCAGGAACACGATGAACCCGATCACCCACCAGCCGTACGAGGACGGGCCGGCCGACTGGATGACCGCCGAGTTGGTGATGAACAAGACGATCGCCACGAAGATGGCGACCATGTCGAAGGTGGTCAGCACCTTCGGCAGGATTCCCCCGGCAACACGCTCAGAGATCAGCAGGTCACCCTGATCCGCGGTAGCGGCCATCACGAGCTCCTCGCCACCCGGCGAGCGGCAGCCACGCCGGGCTATTCGTTCCCTTCCATCAGGCGTAACACCGCGCGGCCGTTCCGTACAGTGCGGACCTCAGGCGGCGTCCCGCAGGTGGCCTAGCTGGCCGCCTGCCGGTCCAGGAACTCGTACACGTCGGTCTCGTCGACGCCGGGGAAGCTGCCGGACGGCAGCGCGAGCAGGACGTGCGAGTGCGCGCGCGCCGACGGCCAGGCCATGCCGTCCCAGCGGGCGGCGAGCGCGGCCGGCGGGTGCTGGCAGCAGTCGCCGTCGGGGCAGGCCGAGGTGGTGCGGCGGGTGCTGTCCCGGCCGCGGAACCAGCGCGAGTGCTCGTACGGCACGCCCAGCGTGATCGCGAAGCCGCGCTCGCGGCCGGAGTCGACCAGCGCGCTGCACCAGTAGGTGCCGGACGGGGTGTCGGAGTACTGGTGGTGCGGGCTGAACCTGTCCGGCGAGCTGAACACCTGCCGGCCCGACCACTGCTTGCACATCCGCTGGCCCTCGATCGCGCCGGTCTCGTCGGACGGGAACACCACGCCGTCGTTCTCGTACGCCTTGTAGATGATGCCGCCCTCGTCGTTCTTCACGAAGTGGCACGGCAGCCCCAGATGGTGCGTGGCCAGGTTGGTGAACCGGTGCGCGGCCATCTCGTACGACACCGAGAACACGTCGCGCAGGTCCTCCACCGAGAGGTCCTTCGCCTCCTTGGCGTGCTGCAGGAACGCCGCGGCCGCCTGCTCGGGCACCAGCACCGCGGCGGCGAAGTAGTTCGCCTCGATCCGCTGCCGCAGGAAGTCGCCGAAGTCGGCGGGCGCGGAGTGGCCGAGCACGAAGTGGCCCAGCGTCTGCAGCAGCACCGCGCGCGGGGTGTGCATGCCGAGCGGTTCCTGCCGCAGGTAGATGCGCCGGTTGCGGAGGTCGGTGACCGACCGCGCCGACCTGGGCAGGTCCTGCACGTAGCGGACCGAGAAGCCGTACCTGCTGACCACCGACAGCAGCATGCCCTGGGACAGCGCGCCGCCCTGATAGCCGACCGGCGCCAGCGCCTCGGCCGCGGCGGCCTCGATCTCGGCGAAGTAGTTGCCGCGCTCGCTCATCAGCACCCGCAGGTCCGCGTTCGCGGCCCTGGCCTCCTCCGGCGTGGCGGTCGGCTTGGTGCGCTGCCGCCGCAGCTCGGCCTGCAGCGCAAGCAGGTGCTCGAGCACGTCACTTGGCACCCTGCTGCCGACCCGCAGCGGCGGCAGCCCGAGCTCGGCGTACCAGGGGTCGCGCTGCGCGTCGGCCAGCGCGATCTCCAGCTGCGCCCTGCGGTTGGGCGGCTGGCGCCGCAACAGTTCCTCGGCGGGCACGCCGAGCGCGGACGCAAGCGCCTCGATCAGCGAGAGCTTCGGCTCGCGGCGGCCGTTCTCCAGCAGCGACAGCGCCGACGGGGCGCGGCCGACCCGTGCGCCGAGTTCGGCGAGCGTCATCCCCCTGGCCCGCCTGAAGTGCCTGAGCCGCTGGCCGAAGACACCCAGGTCCAGACCGGAAGCTGACTGACTTGCACGATCTTGCGTCAAAGACTTCACTTCTTCATCGTTGAAGATCTGCACTTCTTCACTCTAACGCAAGTCTGAAGAAAGTTTAGGACCTAAGTCCCTGGTCTTTGCCTGCCCGGCCGGGCAGGCTCAGGGAATTCCCGGGGGACGACACACCAGGAGGCATGCAGTGAACGACGGTCGCCTCGAGGGCTCAAGGAACGGCGCCGCGGTGAACGGCACCGCGCACCAGAACGGCCACTCGCCGGTCTCGAAGATCGACGGCCAGGCCGCGGCTCTTGACCAGCGGTGGGCAAGTGATCCCCGCTGGGCCGGCATCGAGCGCAGCTACACCGCCGACGACGTGGTAAGGCTGCGCGGCTCGGTGCAGGAGGAGCACACCCTCGCCAGGCTCGGCGCGGAGCGGCTGTGGTCGCTGCTGCAGCAGGACGGGTACCTGAACGCGCTCGGCGCGCTGACCGGGAACCAGGCAGTGCAGCAGGTCAAGGCCGGGCTGCAGGCCATCTACCTGTCCGGCTGGCAGGTCGCCGCCGACGCGAACCTGGCCGCGCAGACCTACCCTGACCAGAGCCTGTACCCGGCCAACTCGGTGCCGCAGGTGGTGCGCCGGATCAACAACGCGCTGCTGCGCGCGGACCAGATCAGCTGGGCCGAGTCAGCCAACGCCGGCGCGCCGCACTGGCTGGCGCCGATCGTGGCCGACGCCGAGGCCGGCTTCGGCGGCGTGCTGAACGCGTTCGAGCTGATGAAGGGCATGATCGCGGCCGGCGCTGCGGGCGTGCACTGGGAAGACCAGCTGGCCTCAGAGAAGAAGTGCGGCCACCTGGGCGGAAAGGTACTGATCCCGACCGGCCAGCACATCAAGACGCTGACCGCGGCGCGCCTCGCGGCGGACGTGTGCGGCGTGCCCTCGCTCATCGTCGCCCGTACCGATGCTCAGGCCGCGACGCTGCTGACCAGCGACGTGGACGAACGTGACCAGCCGTTCGTGACGGGTGAGCGCACCGCCGAGGGCTTCTACCGTGTCCGCAACGGCGTCGGCGCCTGCATCGCGCGCGGCCTGTCCTAC
>JASHQL010000149.1 GCA_030039155.1 Streptosporangiaceae bacterium
CCCGCCGTTCGCCGCCGCCGCCGCGCCGGCCACCGCGGCGCCGAGCTCGGTCTGCCACGCCCAGGCAGGTCCGGTCATCGCCGCCAGGCCGAGCGCCCGCCGCCAGTACAGGTGCACGTCGTGCTCCCAGGTCACGCCGATGCCGCCGAGCAGCGTGATCGCCTCAACCGCGGCGTCCACGGCGGAGCCGAGAGTGACCACGGCGGCCGCGGGCACCGCGAGCGCCTGCCGCGCGCCGTCCGCGCTCAGGCTGCGCACCGCGTCCCAGGCCGCCGCCGTCGCAAGCTCGACGGAAACGAGCAGCCTCCCCGCCTTGTGCTTCACCGCCTGGAACGAGCCCACCGGCCGGCCGAACTGCTCGCGCACCTTGACGTGACCGACCGCGCAGTCCAGGCACCACCGCATCACCCCGGCCGCCTCGGCTGCCTGCAGCGCGATCGCCACGGCCCGCGCCGCCGCCGGGTCGATCGCGGTCAGCACCGCGTTCAGTCCGACCACCGCGCCGTCGGCCGCCAGCATGCCGATATCGCGGGTCAGGTCGACGCCGTCAGCCGGCCGCACGCTGACCCCGGCCGCGGCCGGATCGACCCGCAGCCAGACTGTCCGTTCTCCGGCGGCGCTGGCGCCGACCAGCAGCAATTGCGCGGACAGCAGGCCAGGCACCGGCTGCGACCTGCCGGTCAGCACCCATCCGGCGGCCGTGCTGGTCGCGGTGATCCCGCAGCCTGGCAGCAGCACCGCGGCGGTCGCGCCGGCCGCCAGGTCGGCCAGCGTGGCGGCCCGCTGCCCGGACGGCGCGGCGAGCTGACTGATCGCGCCGGCCTGCATGGTCGGCAGGAGCGGGCCAGGCAGCAGGCCGTACCCGGCCTCGTCGAGCACGACAGCCAGGTCAGTCAGGTCCCCGCCCTGGCCGCCGTCGGACTCGGCCAGGTGCACCGCGTGCAAGCCCTGGCTGACCAGGGCCGCCCAGTACCAGGGCAGCGCACCGGCGGCGAGCCGGCCGAACTCCGCCCTGGTGCGCGCGGTCGGCGCGTGCCGGCCGACGAAGCCTGCCACCGTGTCGGCAAGCTGGCGCTGCTCCGCGGTCTGCGCGAGTGGCATGGCGCACGATCCTAACGGAACTAGAATCTAGTTATAGCTCGGCCGCAGGTACCAGCAGCCGGCCTGCCAGGACCGATTCGCGCATCGCTGAGCTGGATGGGTGCTCCGCTAGTACTATCTGCCGCAGGGGCCCAGAGAGCCACAAATGAGAGTAGTGCGCGACAGCATGAGAAGACCACGCAGTTCGGCGGCCTTTCTGACAATTGCATTCCTGCTTGCCGGTTGCGGCGGCGCGAGCTTCACCAACACCGGCAGCTCGCCAAAGCCGGCCGATAAGACCAGCAAGCCGACCTCGTCACCAGCGGCTTCTTCGCCGAGCACGCCCAAGCCGCACATCATTCAGCACCCGTTCGCCCGGCTTCTTCATTACATCGACAGCCGCGGCGGCGAAGTGACCGCCGCGCTCTATGACGCTCGGACTAACCGGACCTGGGTGCTCAATCCGCAGTACAAAGAGGACACCGCGAGCATCGTCAAGGTGCAGATCATGGGCACGCTGCTTTACCAGTTGCACGGGCAGCTGCCGACCGGCAACGAGGCCTCCCTGATGCAGCTGATGATCGAGGAGAGCGACAACGACGCGGCCACCGACCTGCTCGCCGAGGCCGGCGGCCCGTCAGGGGTGTCGAAGTTCGACATCACGGCCGGCCTCACCGACACCACGCCGCACAGCGCGGCGCTCATCCCAGGTACGCCCTGGCCAGGCTGGGGGCTGACCACCACCACCGCGCTCGATCAGGTCAGGCTGGTCAAGACCTTCGTCTTCCCGAACAGCGTGCTGACCGGCGCCGCACGGCAGTACGGGCTGCGGCTGATGGAGTCGGTCGAGGCAGACCAGGCCTGGGGCATCACCGGCGGGGTGCCGGCCGGCACCACGGTCGCGGTGAAGAACGGCTGGCTGCCGCTGCAGGGCTACTCTGACTGGCAGATCGACAGCATCGGCTGGGTTGACGGGCACGGCCGCGACTACGTGCTTGCGGTGCTGACCAACGGCAACGCCGACGAGCAGTACGGCATCGACACCATCCAGGCCATCGCGCAGACCGTGTTCAGGGAACTGCGGCCGGGCAACGACTGACCTAGCAGGCCAGCCGCTGAGGGCTGACCTGGCAAGGCCCCCGGCCGGGCCGATCCCCGGTCAGAAGGTGCCCGAGGTTTCGGCCGGCTGGTTGTACTCCGCGGCAACCGGGTTCCACACGTTCCCGAAGTCCGTTTTGGCGACGTCAGCCGCAGCGTTAGTGCTGTTCACGTCATAGGGCACCGCGGAAGAGCAGCCGTAACGCTCATCCGACCTGCCCCAGTTGATGTAGGCCGTGTCGTTGGCGATCGAGTCCTGCAGCGCGGCTTCAAGGTCGGACTGGATGGTCGGGCCATCGGACAGCGCCGACACGTCCAGTGCCTGCGCCTGCGACAGCTCGCTCATCCGCTCGCTCCTGACCTGCTTCAGCTCGCTGACGCCCAGCGCCGGGTCGGTGCAGTCCACGATGTACCCAGAGGCCTGCCCGACCATGTTGTGGCTCGCGGTGCTTGCATTGAGTATCGAGCCGATCGCGGCTGCCTGCGACGCCGCGCTCGCGACAGGCGTCGAGGCGCTTGGCGTCGGCGTCGACGTCGGCGGGGTTGTCGTCACGCTGACCGCCGGCGATGACGAACCGGCGCTCGGAGTCGGGTTGTGCTTCTTGGTCAGTGCGACCGCCGCGACCGCACCCGCTGCCACCACCACGACCACGGCAGCGGCGATCGCCGCGATCACGCCCTTGGACAGCCCCGACTTCTTCTGCGGCGGCTGCTGCTGGTACCCGCCCGGCATCTGCTGACCTGGCATGATCGGCGGGCCGACCGGCCCGGTGCCGCCTGGCTGGCCCTGCCAGGTGCCGCCGCCGGACAACTGTGCGGTGGTGGGCGGCCCGTAGCCAGGCGCCGACTGCTGGCCCGGGTACTGATAGCCGCCAGGCACCTGCTGGCCCGGCGCGCTCTGGTAGCCGGGTGCGCCCTGATAACCAGGCTGCGCCTGCGGACCCGACTGCGCCTGGTAGGCGGCCGGCATCTGCTGGCCCGGCATGCTCTGCAGTGGCACCGGGGCACCTGGCTGGCCGGTGAAGCCTTGCTGCGGCGCCGGGGTGACGCCGGGCGCGACGTTCGGGATCGCGGACGGCATCACGAACTCGGTCGCCGGACGCGGCGCAACCGCCGGCTGTGCGGCCATGCCCGGCGGGTGCACCTCGCCTGGCAGGATGAGCAGCGCGCGGCCGAGGTCGTCAGCGAACTCCGAGCAGGTGGCGTACCGGTCGGCAGGCGACTTTGCCATGGCCGCGGCGAGCACCCGGTCGACCATGGGCGGCAGGTCGGGCCGGCGCGCGGTCAGCGCCGGCGGCGGCTCGGACAGGTGCGCCGCGATCAGTGCGAACGCCTGCTCCCTGCGGAACGGCGGCGTGCCTGCCAGCAACTCGAAGGCCGCGCAGGCGAGCGAGTACTCGTCGGCCCGGCCGTCGATGTGCCTGCCGTCGATCTGCTCAGGCGCGATGTAGTCGAGGGTGCCGACGAACTGGCCGGTCGAGGTCAGGTGGCTGGTCGAGATCGACTGCCTGGCGATGCCGAAGTCCGACAGGTAGAGATGCTCGGGCCGGTCACCGCCTGGCCCTGCGTGCCCCACGCCCGATGCCCTGGCGGAAGCGTCGAGCAGCATGTTGGCGGGCTTGACGTCACGGTGCACCAGGCCGGCTGCGTGCGCCGCGTCGAGCGCGGAGGCCACCTGGCTGACGATGCTCCAGGCCCGGCGCGCCGAAAGCGGGCCTTGCTCGGTCAGCAGCGACCTGACGTCGCCGCCCTGCACGTACCGCATCGCGATGAACAGCGATCCGCCCGCGTCGCCTGCCTCGTACACCGGGATGATGTTCGGATGGTCCACGGCGGCTGCGGCCTGCGACTCACGGATGAACCGCTGCCGGAACGCGGTGTCCTCGGCAAGCTCAGGGGCCAGCAGCTTGAGCGCGACCTGGCGGCTGAGCCGCTGGTCCCTGGCCCGGTACACCACAGCCATGCCGCCCTCGCCGATCTGCTGCTCCACCGTGTAGCCGGCGATGGCGGTACCCGTCTCGATCCCGCCGAGCGCCTGCGACACCAGCTTGCTGACATCGGCCGGCCGCCGCTGCCGGGGCTGCCGCGGCTTCGTCGGCGGTTTCGGTCCTGGCTTGGCCGCCGGCTTGGGCTTGCCAGCCTCCGGCTCCTCGGCCTTGGTGGCATCGCCGGCATTGTCAGCCTGGGGCTCAGCTGCGTCGCCGTCATCGGCGGCTATCCGCTTGGTGGCAGCCTTGCTCTGGCTCGCCGCTTGCTGTTCGTCAGCGGTGCCAGCGCCCTCCCCGGCGGCTGGCCTCTCCTCGTCAGTCACGGCTACATCCTGGCAGGCAAAAGCGAGCAAGATCGCTGGTCGACGTCACGCGATATCTCCGGGTCTCGGGCCCGCCCCTATGCCGACCCTGCTGTCACTAACTCCGTCATTTGTACGCCGGACACAGTGCGATGTTCAAGGTGGCTAGCACCTAGAGCGGCCGCCCGGCAAGAGCCCTGGGAGAGGTGTCCTACGGATTCGACCGATTCGTAGCCACCGCTCAGCCCAGGAATTCACTTGCCTCTCCTGGCTCCTGCAAGTTGTATGCATGCGGGCCCGCGGTCGCGCTTCGCGGCTCTGCGCAAGGAGGTACCTGACAGATGTCTGCCACGGCTGGCCGCCGAGACGGCGGGGCAGAACCAGGAAGCTCCGTCATCTCCTCGACGCCGGACTGGCACAGCGGCGGCCGGGAACGGCGGCGCGCGACCTTCGACAGCGTCGCCGACCGGTACCAGCAGGTACGGCCCGATTATCCGGCCGCGCTGTTCGACGAGCTGGTCAGCGCGGCCGGGCTGAACCGGGGAGACCGCCTGCTCGAGGTCGGCTGCGCGACCGGCAAGGCGACGCTGCCGCTCGCCGAGCGCGGCTTCGACATCACCTGCGTCGAGCTGGGCACCGAGCTGGCCGCTGTCGCCAGGCGGAACCTGGCGGGCCAGCGCGCGGTCCGGGTGATCGAGGCCAACTTCGAGAGCTGGCAGCCAGCGGCCGGCCAGGACGGCTTCGACCTCGTCTTCGCCGCAACCGCGTGGCACTGGATCGACCCAGCGGTGGGCTACCGCAAGGCCTGGCAGTTGCTCCGGCCCGGCGGGCATTTCGCCTGCTGGAGCGCGGCGCACGTGGTGCCGGACGGCGGCGACACAATCTTCCAGGAGATCCAGCCGGTCTACGACGAGATCGGCGAGTCGCTACCGGGCGAATGGGCGTTCCCGCGGCCAGGCGAGCTGCCGGACGGCAGCGCCGAGGCGGTGGCCAGCGGCCTGTTCGAGCCGGTGGCGGTGCGCCAGTTCGACTGGGAGCTGCGCTACGACGCCGACGGCTACATCGCCCTGCTCGACACCTTCTCCGGCCATCTGGCCATGGCGGACTGGCAGCGGGACCGGCTGTATGGCGAGATCAGGCGGCGGCTCGCCGAGCGCCCGGACCGCCAGCTCAGGCGGCACTGGGGCGCTGCGCTGCTGGTGGCACGCCGCAAGGATGCCACCGCATTGCGGTCGGCCGTCGATCCGCTTTAGGGTCCGCGCCAAACCCCCGGACGCCACATGGCTGGCCCGGCCGAGGTTTACTGGTACAAGGGCCGGTGGTGACAGGAGCAGGCCGTGCTCGATATCAAGCGAGTCATCGTGGGCGTGAGCGGCTCGCCGCGCTGCCTGCCCGCGCTGCGCTTCGCCGCGGATCTGGCCAGGGCACACGACGCGACGCTGGTCACGGTGATGGCCTGGGTGCCGCCAGGCGGGGACGTGGCCGACCGGGCGAGCCCTTCGCCGTTCCTGCGCTATGTCTGGACCGAGGCTGCCGAACTGCGGCTCAAGGAGGCGATCTGCGCGGCCTTCGGCGGCCCGCCTGACCTGGTCAGCATCGAGCGGCTCGTGCAGCGCGGCGAGCCGGGCAGGCTGCTGGCCGGACTGGCCGGTCAGTCCGGCGATGTGCTGGTGGTCGGCAGCGGCAGGCGTGGCTGGCCAGGCAGGGTCGTCCACGGCCAGGTCGGCCGGTACCTGATGGCGCATGCCGGCTGCCCGGTGCTCACCGTGCCGCCGCCGGCGCTGCGCCGCGAGCCCGGCCTGCGGGCCTGGGCCTTCCGCCGTCGTGAGCTCACCGCCAGCGACATCGTGCTGCCGACCAACGGCCACAACCATCAGGGTGCATAACGGATATAACTGGCCGCCCAACTCGACGCATGCGGATTTAGTGTTGTCCGAACAGCACCAAATCCACATCCGATGGCGGGAGGGGTGAGCCGTGAGCAACGGCAAGTCCGATGGCGCCAGCGATGCCAGCGTTGACTTCGAGGAAGAATTGCCTGGTGATGCCGCCTGCTGGCTGCGCCGGGTTTGCCCGAACTGCGGCACGCTGGCCGCGGCAGACCCGCCCACTACCTGCGAACAGTGCAAGCGGGAGATTCCCGCGCAGTAGACCTGCCGGTCAGCCGATCCAGTAACGCCTGATCAGCGTGCTGCCGTCGCGGCCCATCGCGGTTGAGTCAAGCTTGCCGCCGCACCGCTCGATCACCCTGCTCGAGGCAACGTTGTCGTCATCGCAGGTCACCAGGACCTGCTCGACGCCGAGCGAGCTGGCGATGACCAGGCCCTGGCGCAGCATCTCGGTCGCGTAGCCGCGTCCGCGGTGCGCAGGCAGCACCGCATAGCCGATGTGACCGCCCTCCTGGCGCAGGAAGTCGTTGAGCTCGTGCCTGATCGAGATCCGGCCGACGATCTGGCCAGCTACCTCGGCGACCAGGAAGGTGGCCGGCACCCGGCCGGCCGGCAGGTTGACACCTGCCTGCCCGTCCCGTACCCGCTGCAGGTAGCCGGGCCACGAGCAGCCGGCCTGGTAGCCGTCAAGCCCGAAGTGGTAGCCCTCCTCGGCCAGCGCCTGGTGGGCAGCGGCGAACGGCACCTCGTCCGCCTCCCGCAACGGCCTGAGCCGAAGCGGCGGCCCGGCAATGACGTGGTTATCGCTGCTCACCGGGCAGAGGCTAGCCAGCGCGCGGCGGCCGGCTCAACCAGGTTTCCGCGGCCGGCCGGCCTGACGACATAATGCTGGGTGCGCGGCGGGCCGGCCGGCGCATGCACGCACCCAGTACTGGTACAGACCGGGAGAGCGCACCATGACCATGCCAGACAACGTCGCCCTG
>JASHQL010000150.1 GCA_030039155.1 Streptosporangiaceae bacterium
ACACCCGCTCCTGGCCATCCGTCTGATAGCCGCAAATTCCGATCCGGCCAAGAGCACGGTCAAGGATGCCCGTCAGGGCGTCACATGTGACGCGCGAAGCGCGCCCTTGAGCGCGCGTGGTCTTCGCCGGCTCGACGCTCGAGCGCCGGGAGGATGGCGATCATGGCCGCCGCGCCTGGCGCTGAATCTTGTGGCCCCAGCCAGCCAGGGCTCGTCCGCTCTACATCAGCGCCACACGCGCGGCGCGGCGCTAACCTCAGCTGTCAGCCGGTGTCCGGCGCGCCGCGCGCCTTTTAAGACGTTTCGTCCGGGCGTACCGACCGGCACCGGTTGCACCGCGGCGGCGATCGGCAGGCCAACAGCGCCCTGTGGCGCATCGCCCTGGTCCGCATGGGCTGCCACCAGCCGACCAAGGACAACGTCGCCCGCCGCACCGCCGAAGGCAAGACCGAGACTGAGATCATGCGGTGCCTCAAGCGTTATATCGCCCGCGAGGTCTTCCCGCACCTGCTCGGGGACACGCTCACCCTGCAGGCGCGTCAGAGAACAAGACCGCAGGACATCAGCTATCGGTACGGATCGACCAAAGTATCTGGTGTCCGTAAACGGCGAATCCGAGTCGCTGGAGGATTGGCGAGGAGGTCGGCCTGGCATGGACAAGGGCGAACCGGGCTCCTCGGTCTCTGGCATGGATCATGCGGGTATGCACCAGCGCGCGGTATACGCCCCGGCCGCGGAACCTTGGTATGACCGCGGTCCCCCAGAATCTGGCGACGTCTCCTGCGAGCCCGTAACCGCCTGCCCCAGCAGGCGTCTGCTGCCAGTACCCGACGAACATGCCCTCCGTCTGGCCGCCGAATGTCCGGTCAATGTCTTGCTCTGACGGGGGTGGATACCCCCAGGCCAGCGCACTGACCCGCTCGTAGAGGGCAGTATCGGCTCTCGTCCGCACCGGCTCAGTCTTAGTGCCCGGCGGGAGGGGGGAGCCGGAACTTAGCCTGCGATCAAGAGGGTGCGCGCATATGTCGACGGTCTCAACGACGCTTGCGCCCATGGCAGAGAGCACTTCCCCTACGCCAGCAGGCAGATACCGAGGGCCGACGAGCCACTGCACCTCAGCTGCCCGCTGATCGCGTAGCGCTGCGATCACCCTGGGGACAAGCTCCTGAGCGGTCATTGCTCCGGGCTTGACCTGCATGACAGTGCCCACGCCGTCCACGAGGTAATACTCCAGCCAGCCCAGGTCAGCGTGCCCGGCATGCGCCGGGAACCACACAGAGGTCCAAGCGGCGGATGCGCGGAGCACCTCGCCATGCTGCAACCCCATGGCAACTGTCCTGTTCCGGTTGTTTGGGATGATCCCCGCTACGGCTGGATAGGATACCGCCGCGCACATCAGGGCGCGGCTACAGGAAATGCTGCCTGTCCTGCCAACTCTCGCTGCCTACTTGCCAAGCACCACAGAACTGGCTTTACAACAATAAGAGCATCAGCTTCGGCAATGCTCGTTGTCAGCACCGTAGGAGACGGCGAGCCGAAATGCCTCAAGCTGGAGCAGGACGGCGGTTGGCTAGTTCTATATGACGCTGCCGGCATTGAACTCTGGAAGCGCGGCCCAGGTGGCGCACGCCTTGAGGTCCAGGACAACGGCCACGTCGTCCTGTATCCGGCCCAAGGTAAGGCGGTCTGGGCGACCAACTGGCTACTGATACGCGGGAAGCCGGAACGGCATACCGGCCCAGCCAGCGGTGCTGCTCCTGCGGATCTGCCGATGTCAAAACGCACCGAGGCTGAGCGGCCCTCAACAGGAGACCAGGAAGCCGCGCCGAAGCTGTCTCCGCCTTCGGACCAGCAGCATCCAGACAGTCCTGGGAACGCCACGATCTGCTGATGGCCAGGTCAGCACCATCTCGGGCTGTTCGTGAGTCGCTGTGAGAGGACATGGCCGCCAGGCAGATATGGCACGAATGTGGCACGACAGCCAGCGAAGCTCGTCAGGACGACGACGCTTGTGTCCCGGCGCTCCGAGCCTTCAGGATGGCCTTCAGGTGGCGCTCGCCAACGATCCAGTACGCCCCGACGCCGAGCAAGGCCGCGACCCCAACCCATGCCACGGTGTCGCCATACGGGCCGTGCGTCCACCCGAACTGCTGGCCGATGCCGCCGAGTAGCACAACCGTGATCATTAGCAGCAGGGCGGCCTGGCGTGTCACGCGCAGGATCTTCGCAGCCGGGTCTGGCTCCCTGCTGAACAGGACTACCCAGGCCAGGTTGCCGGAGTTCATGATCCAGGCTGCGCTGAGCAGCGCAACGGTCACGTGCAGTGCCAGGCTGAGGTGCCCAAAATCAAGGTGGGGAGTAATCGCAACGTAGATGGCGAACGCCAGCGGACCGATCATGACACCGAGCATGACCAGGAGCGCAGCAACCAGGCCGACGCCTGTCAGCAGCCATGCAGCGGACTTGCGCGCCGAAGTGACCGGGCTGTGCGCCGTTCTTCGATGCGCCCCGTTCACACCCAAACTGTAACGTGCCGCGATTCTCGCGGCCTACAGCTGTTCTGGGCACGTGAAACAGGACCCGCTCTACTTGGCAGAAGCTATCCCTCTGCGACGCTTGACGAGACCAGTTCATTACGAGTCAGACCGGCGCAGTGTTGTGAACCCGCGCCAGGCACGGGCCTTGCTGGCCGCAGTGCGCGACCAGCGGCCGAGCGGACCGATTCGTCACCTTCTTTGCCGTCATGTACTACGCCGGGCTGCGCCCTGAGGAAGCGATTAGCCTCCGCACAGACGACATCGTCGTACCGGATCAAGCTGAAGAGACGAAAGATGATCAAGCATGGGGCGAGCTACACCTGCGCAGTGCGACACCCGACGCAGGCTCCGAGTGGACCGATGATGGAAGTGCACGGGAGCGACGCCAGCTCAAGCACCGGCCTGAGGGCGACAGCCGGATAGTGCCGATCCATCCCGAGCTGACGGCGCTGCTCCGCGATCACATTGAGCGGTTCGGCACCGCACCTGACGGCCACCTCTTCAGCGGCGTGCGCGGTGGCGAACTGCCCACGATCACCTACCGGCGCGCTTGGGTCAAAGCTCGCCAGACAGCGCTTAACGCAGCGGAGTACGCCTCTCCCCTGGCGCGACGACCCTACGACCTGCGCCACGCATGTCTGTCCACATGGCTCAACGGCGGTGTCTACCCGACCCACGTCGCGGAGTGGGCCGGGCACAG
>JASHQL010000151.1 GCA_030039155.1 Streptosporangiaceae bacterium
GCGCTGCCGAAGCAAAAGGTCAGCGGCCACGGCAGCGCCGCCCGCGGCAGCGCCGCTCGCAGCAGCGCGGCCAGGCTCGCGGTCGCCAGCTCCGGGCCGAGCGCGCCTGACCCGAACGCGATCCCGCCGATGCTGGCCGGGACCAGCCCGGCCAGCGCGCCGGTCGTGCGGTCCGCCACTTCCTCGGGCCGGACAGCCTGGCCATGGCCGGCCCCGCCCGCGATCATGCGCAGCACCAGCACCACGCAGTCCGCGGCCACTCCGAAGTTGTCGAGCTCGCCGGTCAGGCCGAGCAGGACCGCCGAGGTAGCGGCCGAGCACCTGGCGGCGCTCTGGCCGCCATCCATCGCGACCGCCGGCTCAAGGACCGGCACCAGGCCCGCCTCGACGCAGCCGGCCGCGAACCTGGCCAGCAGGTGCGAGTTGGCGTGCACCGCCTGCCAGGACGGCCGGCCGTCGCCGACCTGGTAGACCGCGCGCCACTTGGCGAACCGCGCGCCGTCGGCGGCAAGCGCGGCAAGACGCCTGACCAGCCCGTCGAGCCCCTCGGTCACCCGCTCCCCCGTCCTGCCGGGCAGCGGCGCCGCGCCCGTGTCGGCTCGCACGCCGGCCAGCAGCCCGCGGGCGGCGAGTAGCTGCGCGAAGCTGGATCCGCGGTGCGTCCGCTGACCGAACGTCTCGGCGCTGAGGATGACGCCGCTCACCCCCTCGGCCAGGTGTGGCGTGGTCGCCAGCATTTCCCGGTAGGCGCGGCGCTGCTCAGGGCCGGCCGCGACGCCGGCCCGCTGCAGCCGCAGGTTCATGGTGGCAGCGCTCTCGTCGGCGGCAAGAATGCCGCGGCCGGAACCGGCCAGCGCGGCCGCGGCTGCCGGGATGTCGGCCATCTCGCAGTGCCTCCCTCGCGGCGAGGCTAGCCAGCCAGCCGGCCGGTCACATCCCCCCGCCGGAGGACTCCGCAGGGGACCGCCGGCCGGGTCGCGGCCGCCGCCAGCGCGGGCCAGTCCCGGCGTCGTCGCTGAGCAGGTGCGCCACCAGCAGGCCGGCCACCGCGCTGCCGCGCGGCCGGGTGACCGCATGCCAAGGCCGGCTCATCGGCGTCTGCGGCACGTCCAGCTCGACCAGGTCACCGGCGGCGAGCTGCCTGGTCACGGCGTCGCGGGAGACCAGCGTGACGCCGAGCCCGGCGACCGCGCCAGCCACCACCGCGCCGTTCGAGCCGAGCGTCAGCACCGGCGGATCGGCGTCAAGCGAGGCGAGCAGCGCCTCGCAGGTGGCCCGGGTCCCCGAGCCGGCCTCGCGCAGCAGCCAGCGGGCGCCGAGCAGGCCAGCCGGGCCGGCCTGGCCGGCCTGGCCAGGGGCGCCCACGACGACCAGCGAATTCGGCCGGACCGCGCGGACCGTCACGTCGAGCCCCCTCGGCGGACGGCCCGCGATCACCAGGTCGGCGCCCCACGCGCCGAGCAGCCCCCAGACCCGGTCGCTGGTGCCGACCTCGAGCGAGACATCGACGCCGGGATGCCGGTCGCGGAACGTGCCGAGCAGCGGCGGCACGATGTGCTCGGCCGCGGTGGTCACCGCGGCCAGCCGGACCAGGCCGTGCTCGGGATCGGCGTCGCCGCGGGCCGCGGCGAGCGCCTCTTCGTGCAGCCCGAGGATCGAGCGCGCGTACCTGGCGTAGGTCTGCCCGGCCGGGGTGAGCCGCAGCCCGCGGCCCTGCCGCTCAACCAGCGGCACGCCCACCTCCCTGGTGAGCGCCGCCAGCGCCGCCGACACCGCCGAATCGGTCACGGTCAGGCGGCCGGCCGCGGTATGCACCGCGCCCGCGTCCGCGACCGCCACCAGCGTGCGCAGCCGCGCTTCCGTCGTCATCCGCCACCCACCAGGCAAGCCGGCAGCCCGGCTCTGAGCCGCCGGACACTTCAGTATTCACTCAATTGTTCTTGAAAACTCTTGATTGATCATATGGCAGTCGCTGACCCAGACTGGCAAGGGTCCGGCAGGGCAAGCCGCGATCAGGCAGTGGAGGACCGATGACCGAGCGGTGGCACGCGGGGGTAATCCCGTACGCCGAGATGGGCTACTGGAAGCCGGAGTACGAGCCGAAGGACACCGACGTGCTCGCGGCGTTCCGGGTGACGCCGCAGCCCGGCGTGCCGCCGGAGGAGGCGGGCGCCGCGGTGGCCGGCGAGTCGTCCACCGCCACCTGGACCGTGGTGTGGACCGACCGGCTGACCGCCTACGACAACTACCAGGCCAAGTGCTACTCGGTCGAGCCGGTGCCCGGCACGCAGGACCAGTACATCGCCAGGATCGCCTACGACATCGACCTGTTCGAGGAAGGCTCGATCGCCAACCTGACCTCCTCCATCATCGGCAACGTCTTCGGCTTCAAGGCGCTGCGCGCGCTGCGGCTCGAGGACATGCGGATCCCGCTGCACTACGTGCGCACCTTCCAGGGCCCGGCGCACGGCATCGTGACCGAGCGTGAATACCTGAACAAGTACGGCAGGCCGCTGCTCGGCGCCACCACCAAGCCGAAGCTGGGGCTGTCCGCACGCAACTACGGCCGGGTGGTCTTCGAGGCGCTGCGCGGCGGGCTGGACTTCACCAAGGACGACGAGAACATCAACTCGCAGCCGTTCATGCGCTGGCGGGACCGGTACCTGTTCACGATGGAGGCGGTGAACCGGGCGCAGGCAGAGACCGGCGAGATCAAGGGCCATTACCTCAACGTGACCGCCGCGACCATGGAGGACATGTACGAGCGTGCCGACTTCGCCAGGCAGCTCGGCAGCGTCATCGTGATGGTCGACCTGACCGCCGGCTACACCGCGATCCAGTCGATGGCCAGGTGGGCCCGCCGCAACGGGGTGATGCTGCACCTGCACCGGGCCGGCCACGCCACCTACACCAGGCAGAAGAGCCACGGCGTGAGCTTCCGGGTCATCGCCAAGTGGATGCGGCTGGCCGGCGTGGACCACCTGCACGCCGGGACCGTGGTCGGCAAGCTGGAAGGCGACCCGAACGCGATCGCTGGCTACTACGACACGCTGCGACTTGGCAGCACGCCGGCCGACCCGGTGCATGGCCTGTACTTCGACCAGGACTGGGGCTCGATGCCGGGCACCATGCCGGTCGCCTCCGGCGGCATCCACGCCGGCCAGATGCACCAGCTGCTGCACTACCTGGGCGAGGACGTGGTGCTGCAGTTCGGCGGCGGCACCATCGGCCATCCGATGGGCATCGCGGCCGGCGCCACGGCCAACCGGGTGGCGGTCGAGGCGATGGTCAAGGCACGCAACGAGGGCCGCGACATCTTCGTCGAGGGCGAGCAGGTGCTCAAGGCCGCGGCGAGGCACAGCCGGGAGCTTGACGTCGCCCTGGCGACCTGGGGTGACGTCACGTTCAGCTACGAGCCAACCGACACCCCTGACGCCGTCGCCACCCCGACGGCGCTGTGACGAAGGAGCCACCAGGTGCGCATCACCCAGGGCACGTTTTCCTACCTGCCGGACTTCTCCGACGCCGAGATCAGGGCGCAGATCAGCTACGCGCTTGATCGCGGCTGGCCGCTGTCGGTGGAGTTCACCGACGACCCGCACCCGCGCAACACCTACTGGGAGATGTGGGGCCTGCCGATGTTCGACCTGCACGACGCGGCGGGCGTGCTGCTCGAGGTGAACCAGTGCCGCACGGCCTACCCTGACCACTACATCCGGCTGAACGCCTATGACGCGGCCAAGGGCCGCCAGACGATCGCGCTGTCGTTCATCGTCGGCCGGCCGGCTTATGAGCCAGGCTTCCGGCTGGACCGGCAGGAAGTCGCGGACCGGCAGGTCCGCTACACCACGCACCCGTACGCCGCGGACCGGCCGGCCGGGGACCGGTACCGGGCGAGCTGACCGTGACCGTCAGCGAGCTGGCCGAGCCGGGTAAGGCCGCCGGCGGCGAGACCGTCTTCAGCCTCGCCGATGCGCGCAAGCAGTCGGGCCTGGACGAGGTACTCGCCGCGCTCGACCACGATCTGGTCGGCCTGGCCCCGGTCAAGAGCAGGATCAGCGAGATCGCGGCGCTGCTGCTCGTCGACTCCCAGCGGGCCGCGTTCGGCCTCAGCACGGCCCGCCCCAACCTGCACATGTCCTTCACCGGCGAGCCCGGCACCGGCAAGACGACGGTCGCGCTGCGGATGGCGGACCTGCTCAAGCGGCTTGGCTACCTGAACCGCGGCCACCTCGTCGCGGTCACCAGGGAGGACCTGGTCGGCCAGTACGTCGGGCACACCGCGCCCAAGACCAAGGAGGTGCTGAAACGGGCGATGGGCGGGGTGCTGTTCATCGACGAGGCGTATTACCTGTACCGGGCCGAGAACGAGCGCGACTACGGCCAGGAGTCGATCGAGATCCTGCTGCAGGTCATGGAGAACCAGCGCGACGACCTTGTCGTGATCCTCGCTGGCTATAAGGACAGGATGGACACGTTCTTCCAGGCCAACCCCGGCATGAGCTCCAGGATCGCGCACCACATCGACTTCCCCGGCTACACCCTGGACGAGCTTGACCAGATCGGCGCGCAGATGGTCGGCCAGCTTGGCTACCGGCTGGCGCCGGCCGCCCGCGAGGTGTTCCGCGAGTACCTGGCCCGGCGGCGCGAGCAGCCGAGATTCGCCAACGCACGCAGCGTACGCAACGCCGTGGAGCGGGCCAGGCTACGGCACGCCAGCAGGCTGGTCAGCCAGCCCGAGCTGATGCTGTCGGTCGACGATCTCATCCGGCTCGAGCCTGATGACTTCCTGGCCAGCCGGGTGTTCCAGGTCCCGCCGGCCCAACCCTGAAGCGGGGCACCGGCCACCAGCAGAGACGTTCCCGTCACGATCGATCAAGACGCCAAGCTTGCAGGCGCTGACTGGCCTGGGTATTGGCTCAGGTTTTCCTTTCCCGCGGCCTAGGAAGTCCCTTTCCGATAACTCTGGTCACAGCCTGTCAGCAGGCGCAATGATTTGCGCAAGCGGCCGCGGCCGGCACCAGTGGCGGGCGGCCGGGGGGAGGGCTTGCAATGGTGGGCTGTCCAAGCTGCGGAACGGCGAACCTGGCCGGTCACCGCTTCTGCGTCAGATGCGGCAAGCCGCTCCCGGCTGGCGCATCCGCGATCGAGCGCTACCACCTGGAGGGCGTGCTGGGGCGCGGCGCGTCCAGCATCGTCTACCGGGCGACCGATACGGTGACCGGGCAGGTCGTTGCGGTGAAGGCACTCAGCCCAGAGCTTGCCGGCCGCCCCGAGTCGCGGCAGCGGCTGCGCGCGGAGGCGGATGTCCTGATGCGGCTGTCGCATCCGAACATCGCCAGCGTGGTCGACCTTGTCGAGACCGACGACGCCGTATGGCTGGTCACCGAGGCGCTGCCGGGGACCTCGCTGCGCAACGTCCTCATCCATGCCCGCAAGCTCGAGCCCGAGCAGGCCCTGTCGGTCTTCACCGGGCTGCTGGCCGGGCTGGCCTACGCACACCAGCGCGGCCTGGTGCACGGCGATCTGAAGCCGGAGAACGTGCTCGTCGAGGCCTCGGGCACCGCCAGGCTGGTCGACTTCGGCCAGTCGGTCCCGGCCGGGCACGCGACCGCAGGGGGCACGGCCGCCTACATGTCTCCGGAGGCCGTGCGCGGCGAGGCCGTCGGCCCGGCTGCCGACTTGTACAGCGCCGGGGCGGTGCTCTACGAGGCGCTCACCGGACAGCCGCCGTTCCTAGCTGCCAGCCAGCAGGCGTTGCTGCGGCTGCAGCTGACCGCGACGCCAAAGCCGATCGCCGACCTCCCCCCGGCTATCGGGTCGCTGGTGGCGGCCCTGCTGGAGAAGGATCCGGCTCGTCGGCCGGCCGACGCGACCGCCGCGCTGTCCGCCTTCGATGCCGCGGTCAGGGACGCCTACGGTTCTGAATGGCGCCGCCGCGCGGGCGTCGCCGACCTGGTGGAAACGACCGCCACCCATTTCCCGACGCTGCCCGACGCTCCGGTCAGCGGAGGAGAACCCCAGCCACCTCACGGCGCCGGGGTGGTACCGCCGGTCGGCGCACCAGACCACGCACCAGCGATCGGGCCACCGCCAGCCACGCCTCGGCATGCGCCAAGGCGCCGCTGGCTTGTCGTCGCGCTCGCGGCGCTGGTCGCGGTGGCCGGGACCACCGCCGGCGTCGTGGTGGCGACGGCCGGGGGCACCCCGGCAGCCGGGCCGACCGCAAGCACACCAGCGAGCACACCCACGAGCCTTGCAGCCTCCCGTGGCACCGCATCCCAGTCCACCACCCCAGCGGCAGGGGGCGCGGCGGCACCGGCGTCCGCGGTCATCGGCCAGGTCGCTGCCGGGACCGGGCCTGACTTCGCTGCCGTGGATCCGGTGCTGAACCGGCTGTATGTCGCGAACGCAGGCAACTTCGGCAACACTGTCTCGGTCATTGACACGGCCACCGATCAGGTGGTCGCCACCGTGCAGGTTGCCACCGGCCCCGATGGCATCGCGGTCGATCCGGTCTCGCATGATGTCTACGTCAGCAACGGCGGGGCAGGCGGGACCGGCGACACGGTATCGGTCATCGACGGCCGGACCGACAAGGTGATCGACACCATCCGCGTCGGCGGCGGGCCGCGCGGAATCGCGGTGGATGCCAACCTCGTCTATGTGGCAGACGGCGGCGGCGACGGCGGATCGTTCGCGACCAGCCCGCCAGGTGACACGGTGACGGTCATCAATGCCAGCACGAACCGGGTGACGGGCTCGGTCCATGTCGGGCTTGGTCCCTTGTCGGTGGCGGTCGACCCGGTCACCGACACCGTCTATACCGCCAACGCAGACAACGGCACCGGCAATACCGTCTCGGTCATCGACGGCCAGACCCAGAAGGTGACAGCCACCATCGGCGTCGGCGGCGGGCCGACCAGCGTCGCGGTCGATCCGGCAACCGGCCAGGTCTTCACGGCCAATGCCGGCTTTGGCTGCCCAGGCGGACCATCGTGCGGGAGCACCGTCACCGTCATCAACGGGCACACCGACCGGGTGCAGGCGACTGTGCCAGTGGGCATGGGACCGGCGCAGGTTGCGGTCGACAGCACCACAGCCACCGCCTACGTGACCACCAGCGTCGAGAACACCCTCACCCTGCTCAACATCAGCGCCGCGAAGGTTTCCGGCACGGTCAGCGTCGGTACCGCCCCCGATGCCGTGACGGTCGATACGTCCACTCACCGGGTGTACGTGGCCGACAGCTACGGCGCTGACGACGGCACCGTCTTCGTCTTGGCCGCACCAGCTGCCACGCAGGGTTCCTCGCACCACCAGGTGTCCGCGTCGGATCGGATTACCTCGCCGCCGGCCGGCGGCACACTCAACAACACCCAGGGCATCGAGCCGGCCCCGGTCACGTGCGGGTTCAAGGCGAACGCCAATCCGCCGTTCAGCTTCGCCACCGGACTGACCGGCACGGCCGAGCCTGCCATCAGCATGTCGCTGCCGACCGGCGCGTCCGGCTACTTCTACGTCGGCTCAGACGCAGGCGGCAACCCGCTGACCCGCATCAGCTGGCACCAGGACCTGTCGGTCATCGCCGGTTACTCAGGCAACCAGTCCATCTCGATCGGCCACAGCGGCGCCGCCACTGGTTCCTACTTCTCTGGCACGACCACCAACGTCGCCATCGCGGGCCTGGCGGTCCGCGGCTACTCGGTCACGGGACGGCCAGTGCGGGTGTCGACGAGCAGCGGGACCTCGGTATCGCTGACCGTCAGCACCGGCCAGGGCGACCTGGTGCTTGTGCTCGTCGGCGGACAGGGTGCCGGTCTCGTGCAAGAGACCGGCGCGCCGCTGAGCACGCTCGTCAACGTCACCTACAGCGAGTGCGGATCGAACGTGATCGCCTCGGCCAGCATGTTCGCGGCGTTCCTGCCGGCCGGCTCGCATCAGGTGAACCTGACCGGGACCACCTTCGGCACCAACTCCGGCGCCGCGGTCGGCGCCGTGGCGTACGTGCTGGCGCGCAGTTAGTCCACCGGCCCTGCCGCAGCTGGCCGAGGTCACTGCCTGGTTTGCGGCGGGGGCCTGGCGCGCTGACCTGCCGCTGGCTAGCCTCTTGCCAGAATGGATGGTCATCTGGAGTTTTGGTCAGGGCGGGATTCGAGGCTGATTCCGCTGGAACTGGAGCACGTGTCGATCGGCCGCGGCGAGACAAACGATATTGCGCTGCCGTTTGACCCCGCCGTATCCCGCTTGCATGCGGTGATCGTCCGTTTTCATGGCGGCTGGAGCGTGCGGGATGTCGGGTCAAGGAACGGTACGTACCTGAATGGTCAGCGCCTGCTCAGCGAGCAGGTTCTCCGGCCTGATGACGAGATCCGCGTCGGCGGCGCACGGATGGTTTTCCGGTGCGACCAGGGCGCCCTGCACGGCGGGACTGCGCAGCCGAACGACCACATTCCAGAGCTGACACGACGCGAGCGCGATGTGCTGCTGGCGCTGTGCCGCCCGCTCCTGGGCGCGGAGACATTCGCGCAGCCAGCCTCCACCAAGATGATCGCGGCAGAACTCATGATTGGCGAGGCTGGCGTGACCTACCACCTCGGGAACCTGTACGAGAAGTTCCGCATCCCGGCCGACGCCGACCACCGGCGCGCACGACTGGCCGATGAGGCGATCCGCCGGGGAGCGGTGAGTCGTTCCGAACTCGGCCCGCAGAGCACTGCAGAGAAACTCTGAGTTCTGTACCGGTTCTTGGCTGGCGCTTTCGGTAACAGGCCTGGGTATTGGCTGAGGTTTTCCTTTCCCGCGGCCTAGGAAGTCCCTTTCCGATAACTCTGGTCACAGCCTGTCAGCAGGCGCAATGATTTGCGCAAGCGGCCGCGGCCGGCACCAGTGGCGGGCGGCCGGGGGGAGGGCTTGCAATGGTGGGCTGTCCAAGCTGCGGAACGGCGAACCTGGCAACCAGCACGGTGACCCGGCAGGTCGTCGCGGTAAAGCGGTCAGCCAGCAGCCTTCGGCACATTCCTCCGGATGACCAAGCCCGCCGAAGTGAATGACCACATCTGCCGAGGGGGTTGCCATGAGCACCTGCGATCACTGCGGTCACGCGATCGAAGATGACTGGAGTTTCTGCGGTACCTGCGGCCGGCCGGTGGTCTCCCCCGCCGCTGGTGAACCAGGCATCCGGTCTGCCGCCGGGCTTGGCGAACCGGCGCCGCCGGCGCCCGCGCCGGCCCCGGGTGCCGGCCGTGCCGACGGAGCCGCGACCGCGGTCCTCGGCAAGACAGTGCCTGGCGGGCCCAGCCAGCAGGCCGGGCAGCTGGACCCGGCCAGGCTGCAGGCCGCGATGATCCGGATGCGGCGCAGCGACCTGACGGTCGCAGCAGGCGCGTTCGTGCTGTTCGTGTCCTTGTTCCTGCCGTGGTTCGGGCTCGGCTATCTGGGGTCGGTCAGCGGCATCAGCGCGCACGGCTGGCTGTTCCTGGTCATGCTCGACTGTCTGGCAGTGCTCGGGTACCTCGCCTGGACTGCCGCGCGGCCCCGCCTGGCGGCGGCGCCGGCGCACTGGCAGGGCCTGCTCGCGGCGACCGGGTTCGCGGCACTGCTCACCCTGCTTGGGCTGCTCGTGTCACCGGCCGGATCATCCCTGCAGCTCGGCGCTGTCGTCGCCGTCGGCGGGGCGGCAGCAGCGCTGGGCGGTGCGATCGCCACCAGCCTGGTGATGGGGCGCGAGCCGGCCGGCGATGACGACATCCGCAAGCTGGACCTTGTCGTGATCGGCGCCGAGCTGGCACGCCGCTGGCGCGCGCACGCGTCCCTGCAGACGAGCTCACCGGCCCCGGTCCCGCAGGCCCCGGTCCCGCAGGCTCCCGTCCCGCAGGCTCCCGTCCCGCAGGCCCCGGTCCCGCAGGCTCCCGTCTCGCAGGCTCCCGTCTCGCAGGATCAGCCCGCCGGAGCTGCCGTCCGGCGTCCGGCAGGCAACGACGCGGCGCGCCCTGTCGGGCGAGGCGCGATCCGGGTACTTGCATGGGGCGGGACCCTTGCCCTGATCGGCTGGGCCGCCTGGCTGGTCAGCGTCTGGAAAGCCGCGCACGCTGCGACCAGCAGCCTGAGCTGCACCATCGGCCAGCCGGCCCCGATCCCTGGTTACGGCACCTGCACCCCGGCGGTGCAGAAGGTACTGCAGCAGTTCAGTGCTGCCTCGAGCCAGATCGCTGCTGGCCAGTGGCCTGACTACCATCTGGACCTCGCCTGGGCCGGCTTGGTGCTGGCAATTACCTCGCTGGTCCTGGCGTATTTCTACGTGGACACTCCGCTGCTGGCACCGCGCAAGACCTGGCTGGCCGGCACCATGCTCGGGCTTTCCGTCGCGCTGGCAGGGACCGGGGCGTTGCTCGTGCATACGGTTCGTCAGCTCGGCTCAGCGATTTCTGAGGCAGCACGGGTCTGTAACGCAGTAGGAGCCAACTGCATCTCCGCCTCGAGCTACATCGCGCTCTTGGCCGGGTGGATCGCGGTCGGCGCAGGCTGCCTCGCCGTGCTCGGCGGGATCTGGTGCGCTGTGTCGCTGGCCGTCAGGCGGCGGACCATGCCCAGGGCCGGAACGCGGGCACCGGAGTAGCACCAGAGCTGCGGCCGCGAAAGGCAGGCTTGCCATGTTCTGCACTGACTGCGGCCAGCGGCGGCAGCCGAGCACCAGGTTCTGCGTGTTCTGCGGCAAGCAGTTCCCTGACCGGCCGGCCGGCCCGAGCGGCTGGCAGGTGCCCGGCTACGTGGAGGTAGCCGAGCTGGGTAAGGGCGGTTCCGGCCGGGTGGTCGCAGCGGTGGAGGAGTCCACCGGCGACCGGGTCGCGATCAAGTACCTGGCCGCGTGGCTGGCCGACGATCAGCGTTTCCGGATGGCGTTCAGGGACGAGGCGGGGATCCTCGCCGACTTGCAGGTCCCGCACGTGGTCAGGCTCCGCCGGTACGTCGACGGCGAGGACGGGGCGGCCATCGTCATGGACATGATCGAGGGGGTGGCGCTGCGGAACATCCTCAAGACCTGCGGGCCGGCCGGCCCGCAGGCGGCGCTCAGCGTCCTGAAAGGATCCCTGCTCGGGCTGGCCGGGGCGCATGAGGCAGGGGTCGTGCACCGGGACTACAAGCCGGAGAACGTGATGGTAGACCTGGCCGGGGCCAGCGTGCTGGTGGACTTCGGCATCGCGCTGCGGGCGGGAGCGGTTGGCGACCCGGCCGGCACCCCTGGGTACATGGCACCGGAACAATGGGCGGGCGGGCCGGCCAGCGCGGCGAGCGACACGTACGCGGCCGGCGTCACGTTCGCCGAGTGCGTGACCGGCGTGGCGCCGCCGCCGGTTCCCCCGCCGCCCGGCTCGCCAGCGCCGCAGCCCCCGGTGCCCGCCCGCCTGGCTGGCCTGATCGCCAGGGCTACCGACGCAAGCCCGGCGCACCGACCGGCCGACGCCGCAGCGTTCCTCGCCGAGCTGCAGCAGGCAGCCGGC